>NZ_JAPEOX010000010.1 GCF_026340675.1 Streptomyces sp. NBC_01264 | reverse complement strand
TGTACCACGCTGCGCGTGGTACAGAGCGAGACTCGGCGCTGCGCGCCTCGCTGGCCGCGCGCTTCGCGCCCGGCGGCCCGGCGGCCGACCGCGAGCGCTGCGCGCCCGCGTTCTTCCGACCGAGCCAACCTGTATTCCCTAGGGGCCCGGCTGTTTTGGGTGACACCCCATTGGCGAAACCTTGATTTCCGCAGGTCAGGGGCCCCGAGCGCCTGTGGATGACTGTACCTTGCCCCTGTGGATGGGGGAGCCAGATTCTGGGGAAAACTGGGTATATCCGCAGGTCAGGGGTGTCACCCACCCCGGCTGTTTTGGGTGACACCCAAATTGGGGGAAAAGTCTGTTTCGCCCTTGCCCGCTGCCGTGAATCGCACCCGAATCGCGCGTGAAACGCACATTGGGACCGGCTGGTGAGTGGTGCCTGGGGATTGGGAGACGTTTCCGCAGGTCAGAGGGTGTCACCCACCCCGGCTGTTCTAGGTGACAGCAACAACCGCCCTCCGCTGACGGGTTGGAGCCCTCCTGTTCTGGCCTTTCCAACCCGAGCCTACCAGCGGGGTTCTGAGAGCCTTTCAGGGCAAGAGGTGGCCCCGTCATCCAAGGAGTGGATGACGGGGCCATAGAACGGTACTGAGGGCCCATCAGGCGCGTACGGCCTGCCCGGTCAGCCGCAGGGCCCTGAGGCGCCGCGCCTCGAACTCGTCCACCACATCAATCGAGATGCCGGCTGCTTCCCGCAGGCGGCAGTCCTCGCAGTGCGTGATGTGCTTGGGCGCCTTGATTCGGCCGCCGCACCTGCCTGCGCAGTCGCGGACGACCGGCGTGGGGTCGTAGCTCTCTTGAGCTTTCGCCACATACCCAGTCAGTGGGGCCCGTTCGTCCAGGCGCCACCGGATCAGCCCGTAGGCGTGGCCGGTGACGGTCTTCTCGTGGTCGGTCGAGTAGGTCATGGCGTCGAGGATTTCGGCGGGAGGGTATCCGATGTGCAGACGCGGGATCACCAGCAGTTCGGCCGCGCCGGTGCGTTCGCGGGCGTTCATCTTGGCGGTGATGAGCGGGGCCTGGGCGAGGACGTCGAGCGCGATGTTCCGCAGGGCCCGGTACTCCTCCGGCGTGTACAGGTCGACGAGGGAGCCTTCGCGCTTCTTCCCGTCGAGGAACACCCACTGGAGGCCACCGCGGCCTCCAGTCTCCGGGATCCGCTCCCCGCGCAACAGGGGTGCCTCAAGGGCGTGGCGGGCGTGCGGGCGGCGGCCGCTCAGTGCCGCGATGTGCTCGCGGGTGACGCGCTCCGAGATGCCGATTGCGGCGGCAATCTCCACCTCGCGGAGCTGGACGTGCCATTCTCCACCAGCCTGGGAGGCGAGCACGACCATGATCCGGCCGCAGGTGCGGCAGGACAGTGGGAGGTCAGTTGCCCATTCGAGCGGGGAGCTTCGATGGGAGGCGGCGGCGGTGGTCGGCGTGGCGGGGCAGGGCTCCACCGGGGTCCGGCCGTCTACCTCCAGCCACCCGCACTCGATCAGGTAACGGACGTGTACGAGCGTCTTCTGGCGGGAGATGCCGGCGGCTGCGGCGATGGCTGCGCCGGTGAGCGGCTGGCCTAGTGCGCGGCGCTGATGCTGCCTGAGGACGGAATCGATCTTGACGCACGAGCCGCATTCGTTGACCGGTGCCTGCTTGTGCGGGGGGCGCTTAGGGGTCACCCGGGTGGGCCTTCCTGACCCCCGTCCGGGGGTCGGTACGCCACTGCCGTGTGGTGCGCTGGGAGAACCGTCCCGTACACTCGACAGTGACTTCGCAGTCCCCCGCGATAGAGACGGACGCAGTCCGGAGGCGCCAACCTCCGGGTCCATCGCTAAAGCGGGGTTTTTTTGTGTCTGAACGTGACCCGCCGTAGCGGGGATGTGGCACAGGTTACGCCTGATCCGGCGTCAGCAGGTAATGCCCGTCGCTCTCTGTAGCCCGATCTGGCGTAGACCGCCAAGGGACCGCCGCGCAGATACCGCGCAGCGGCCCCAACTTCGGTCAGTTCAGCGGGACGCCGTACCGGAGCGTCCAGCCCCGGCCGAGGGTGTGCCGGGAGACCTCGACCACGCGACCGTCTTCCGTGGTGCCGGTGTGCGTGATGGTGAGCAGCAGCTCTCCCTCCTCGACCCCGAGGGCCTCCGCCTGCTCGGCGGTGGCCGGCACCTGCGTCACGTCCTCCACGACCTCCGCCTGCGTCAGGCCCGCGTCCGCCATGCGGGAGATGATCCCGCCCGCGCCCGTGTCGAGCTGCGCGACGGCTGGCGCGGCCTCCGCGACGAACGCCGGGATGTACGTGTCGCAGAGCTGCACCAGGCGCTCCCCGTCGTACATGCGGCGGCTGCGGATCACGGTGTCCGCACTGTCGCCGAGGACGGCGGCGACGTCGGCCGGGGCAGCGCCCCGAGTCACCTCGACATCGGCGCGGGGGGTCCCGCCGGCCCGCTTCGTCTCGGCTTCGAAGGCCCCGTGGGCGCCACCCTCCGCGCGCTGCCGGTAGCGGCTACGTGCATCCCGGGTGATCGTCCCGTCAGCGTCGATGGTGTTGCTGGGCATCGTGCGTGCTCCTTGCTGGTGATGGGTGATGTCGGTACGGGGCCGGCGCTAGTTGGCGTCCAACTCCCACGTATACGAAAACCGCCAGATCGTCACGGGCATGACGTGCACCGCGACCTCCACGACGCGGCCGTCCTCAGTCGACGCCTGGTGCAGCAACTCGTACACCTGGCGGTCGTCCGGGATGCTCAGCGCCTCCGCCTCGGCCGCGGTGGGGAACCGGGCCTCGATCGCCTCCCTGATGCGCCGCTGGGCGAAACCAAGGTCGGCAAGGCGGGACTTGCTTCCGCCGGGGCCGGTGTCCTGCTGCTCCAGCTGGGTGTCCGCCGCAATGTCGAGCGGGAACCAGCTGGTGGCGAGCTGCACGACGAACCCCTGGTCGGAGGGGGACGCGTCCCGGCCGGCCCTCATGGCGCGGGACCGGTAGACCGCCTTTGCGGAGTGGTGGAGGCCGAACGCAGCGGCGACGTCCTTCGGCGGCCGGGCCCGACCGATGTCCGTCGGCGACGCCTTGTAGACCAGCCCGAGCCGGTTCAGCTCGGCCTCGAAGGCGCCCCGGGCGCCGCCTTCGGACCTCGCGTTGGGCTGGTACCGGCCTACCCCGTCACGGGTCAGTTTGCCGATGAACGGCGAGACGAAAGAGCCCCGGCCCTGCTGCGTGAAGGCGAGGCCGTCCCGCTCCAGCGCGCGGAACACATCCCGCGCGGTCTGGAAAGCGATCCCGTGGGCGGCCTGGAGGTCCGCCACCGAAGGCAGCTTGTCGCCCGGCCCGAAGCCGCTCGCGCTGCGTTCAATCTTGGCCCGCAGTTCGGCCGCGATCGTCTCGACTTTGCCCGGTTCTCGCTTGGCCACGGCCGTCCGCCTCTCATTCGTCGCTGGGATGGTCCCTGTCTGGGACAGCATCGCATAGCTAGTTGAGCATCGAAAGTTGGGGGCGTCAATCGGTGTTTCGTGGCGCGGATTCCCAGCTCAGATAACGCCTATCGACACACCCAACTAGTTGGGTTGACAGGGATGGTGAGGGGTGAGTTAATCGACCCGTGGCCGCACTCAACTAGTTGAGTGCGGGGTGATTGGTCCCGTTCTATCCGGGTTTTCGCGTCCACGTGCACCGACGGCCTACGGGTTGGGCGGTGAAGGGTCCCGGGACAGAGCGGGGCGAGCGAGCCGGGCCTGGTCGACCCCGGAGGAGGTCCCCCTTGGACCTATGACGCCGGCGTCCCGGCGGAACCGAGGGCATGCACAGCAGCAACACCCCGCACGGATTCAGTCCACGACCGCCGCCCACTCGGGGCGGTCGCGGGCCGTGGCCGTACGGCCGCCCGAGGCCCCGATGGCGCTACCAACGCCCCGGGGCCTCATCACGCACTCATCACGCACAGCCGCACAGCACGGAGGCACCACATGATCGTTCGCCGCACCGCTGATGGCGACCAGGAGCAGCCGAAGACCTTGACCATCCGGGTCAGTAAGGACGGAGGCCGTACGTACGGGCCGCCGGTGGAGGTGGACCCGGATCGGGACTGCGGCCCTGAGATCACCTCTCAGTGGCCGCCGTGCCGGTGCCCCCTGCACTGCCCGGCTTCCTGAGTTCCAGCAAAAATGGACGGCCCGTCCGGCGGCGCTACCAACGCCGTTGACCCGGACGGGCCGTCCTCGCACAGCTCCCCGACGACTTCACCCGACCGGAGAGATCACGCATGCGAGACCGTATCAGCGCCCCCATGGCGCCCCGTGTGTACCCCGCTGACCCGATGATGGACGAGATGCTCCGCCGGGTCCGCGTCTTTGACGCCGCCCGCGCCCCCATCCCCGCCCCGGCCGCCGACCGCACGATGGACGAGGCCCTGCGCCGCGTCCGCGTCGGGGCGGGCCGGTAGCCCCCGTGGCCCGTAATGACCACCCGTACTTCCGGGTGGTCACCCGCCGGGACGGCCGCCTCTGCGCCGACCCCGCGTGCTGGGAGCAGGCAACCGTCCTGACCCCGAAGGACCCGGCGCTGCGCCTGGTTGACGCCGTCCGCCTGGACGCCTCCGGCCTTCTCGCCGTCTGCCCCGTACACGCCCGTGAGCGCGCCGCCGCCGGGCGCAGCGCCCGACGTTCCGCCGCCGTGGCGGCCCTCGCCGCCGCGCAGCTCGCCCTGTTCACCGTCTGACCCGAAGGGACCGCCGTGCAGCTCCTCGACCTGTTCCGCCGCCGCAAGGAGGACACCGTGACCGACCCCCGAGACATCGACCCCATGCCCACCGACCCCATGCCCGGCGACGTCGAGCCGGTACCGGCCGCCTCGGCGGCACTGATGCGGTTCCTGACCGTCTGCCGTGCCGTGGTGGAGGTGCACAACTACCAGTTCAGGACCCGGTACACGTACAAGGGCCGCCCATACGTGGGGGAGACGGCCTACCAGGTGGATGGCTTCCGGTGGGAGTGCGGCGGCTGCGAGGCCCATGGGGGCACGCACGGATCCTCGGGCCCCCGGTGGGACTACGGCAGGTACCTCCCCGGTGAGCGGGACCTGGTCCGCAAGGACGCCAACGGCCACGCGGGCGAGTGCCGGGCGATGCCGGCCCCGGTCGCGCAGGAGGAGGGCAAGTGAAGGAGATCCGGGGCGTGGTCGTCACGCCCATGACGTACGTGGCCACGTTCTTCACGGCGGTGTCCCTGGCGTGGACCGGGTACAGCATCACGGACCTGATGGCCTCCGGCGCGTGGGGGCTGCTCGCCGCCGTCAGCGTGGATGGGCTGTGGGGGGTGGTGCAGTACCTCGATTACAAGGGGATCGGCGGCCGGACCGTCCAGGTGATCGGCTGGATCACCCTCGCCGCCGCCTGCGGCCTCCTCGGCTACCACGGGCACACCATCAACCCGGCCGCCGCCGTCGCCGGGGCACTGCCCCCCATCGTGGCCAAAGCCGCGTGGATCGGGGACATCCGGCTGCGCCGGGACCCGACCGCGCTGGAGCCGAGCCAGGAGGCAGAGATCAACGACGTGATCCGGGAGTCGGAGTACATCGCCCGGAAGACGGCCGCCGAGATCGAGCGGAACGCCGCCGCCGAAATCGCGCTGATCCGGGCGGAGGGCAGGGTCACCCTCGCCCGCGACGACGTGAACTTCGAGATCGGACTGGAGCGGCTGCGCAAGCGCGATGAGCTGGAGCGCCGCCGCCCGCTGGAGCTGGCACCCGTCGGGGGCGAACGGTGGCCCGCCCGGTTCGCCCCGGACGCGAACGACGGGGCGAACGTCCACGACGGAGACGGCGACGTTCGCCCCGATGACACCGAGGTGTTCGCCGACCTGGTGTCCGACATCGGCCAGCCCGAAGGGGCGAACGGTGCAGGTGAGAGCGTCGGGCGGGTGTCCACCTTCGGGTTCGGCGCGGTGCTGGCGGAGGCGAACGGACCAGCCCGGCAGGCGAACGCGACGACCGGTTCGCCCGCGAACGGTTCGCCCCGGAGGGCGAACGACGATTCGCGCGAATCGGCTGCGGCCGACTACCTGGCGAGCGTCAGGGCGGGCGAACCGCTGACCGGTGCCGAACTCGGCCGCCGGTACGGGCGAACGGCCCGGTGGGGCCAGAAGGTCATCGCCGGGGTCAAGGAGGTCTGACCCGGCGAGGCCCGGCACGCAGACGGCCCGCCCCCGAGGTAAGCGGGGGCGGGCCTGGTCGTGACCGTACCGCGCAGGACCCCCGCACCACGATCCGGCACCACCAGTGGAGGCCGGCCCGCACATCCGGGCCAGCCTCTGCTGCGACTGCCGGAGCAGTCACCACGGGATCACCGAGGAGGAGAAGCCCCCATGAGTACCCATTCACCCGGGCCTGAGTGGTCCGGAGACATGCTGGAAAACCCCGCGATGACCGAGGCGTTCGCCTCGCAGCTGCGGGCCGTCCTGCGAGGCCAGGCCGACTTTGTCGCCCGGGTCCGCAGGGACGCCGAGGCCATGTGGAAGGCCAACCCGCCCGCCGGATACGGGACCTTCGAGGCATGGTGGCGCCACCGCTGGGTGACCAGCCCGTTCGCGGAGATCCAGGAGCACCTGGAGAAAGCGGCGACGCTCACGTTCGAGCTGGAGGCCCGCTACCGCAAAGGCCGCCACGAGATCCCGGCCGCCCGGCAGGCCGCCGCCCTCGCGAAGAAGAACGGCCACCAGGCCGCGGCGGTCCCCCCGGGGACGCCGCCCCGGCCGGTGCAGGCCCCGGCCGCCCCGGCGGCCGGCGGGGGCTTCCTCGACCTCATCCGGAATGAGTCGGCATGAGCACCCCGACCGCCGACAAGGCCGCCGTACTCAAGAGCCTTCAGAACATCGCCCGGTTCTGGACCGAGCGTCTGGCGACCGCGAAGAACGATGACGACCTGGTCCGCATCTCCTACGACCGGGCGCGCGCAGCGGTGAAGCGGGCGGCTGCGGCGGGCGACACCACCGCCGCTCACTCCCTCGCCGAAACGCTCGCGCACTGGTCGGCGGACCGGGAGCGGTCCGCCATGAAGCGCCACGGGCTGTAGCGGAAGTTCTTCATCATCACCGCCCCCGGAGTCACTTTCCGGGGGCCCCAACCGCGACGCGCGTGAACGCGCGACGCGCGAGGGTGCCCGATCCCGTGACTGTCTGTCAACCCCCTGAAAGGAGCGCGGACGTGGCCGACGACGACCAGGACGGCACGCTGCTGCCGTTCCCCCACGTGATCCTTCCGCCGAGTTTTTCGGCCGGGGCGAGCGCCCCGGCGGAGGCGGCGGCCGACCCGGCCGCACCGGCCGACGTGGTCCCCGTCGGGGCGTGGCCGGCCCTGCCGGACACATCCCTGATGCGCCCGCCGCCTCACCTCACGGTGCCGGGCGTACCGGAACCGGAGTCCGGCGACGGCCCCGGCGCGGGGGCGTTCGTCCCCCCGCCGCCGGACACCCCCGGCCGCCCCGGCCTGCGGGACGCGGCCATGATGGGCGCCGCCGTCATGGCCGCCGTGGGCGTCGCCTGCGCCCAAGGTTTGTGGCACCGCGCCCAGGGTGCCAAGGCCTCCGCCGAGCAGCGCCAGGCCGCCGCCGACCAGGCCCGCGCGGCGGCCGACAAAGCCCTGGCGAAGGGGGACGTCCCGACCGCCGCGTTCGGTTCGGCCGGAAAGGCGAACAGCGGCCGGACCGGCGGCGGCGCAGCGGGCGGGGGCGGAGGCAAGACCGGCGGCGGGCCGGGCAGTTCAGGCCCCGCCGCGCACCGGTCCACTGGCCCCGTGAAGCCGTCCGGCGGCCCCTCCGGCGGCCGTTCGGGCGTTCCGGGCCCCAAGCCGCCTGCCGGACCCGGAAAGGCGCCCAGCGGCCCCCAGAAAGGCGCCGCAGGGGCGGGCGGCGGCAAGGGCCCGACCGGCCCCGGGAAGGGCGGAGGCGCGGCCGAGGGTAAGACGTCCAAGGCAGACAAGGCCGCCGCCATGCATTCCCCAGCGCTGGAGCGCGCCAAGGGCCGCAACCAGCGGGCGGCGGCGCGGCAGGACCGGGCGTCCGCGAAGCAGGCGGCCGGCCTCGCCGACCGCACGGCCGACCGGAACCAGGCCCGCGCCCGGAAGGAACAGGCGGCCGACCGCAGGCAGGCCGCCAAGGACACCCGCCGGGCGGAGAAAAAGGCCGCCGCCGAGAAGACCGCCGCCGACAAAGCGGCGGCGGCCTCCGGCCGGACCACCCTGGGCTCCGCCCTCGGGACGGAGGCAGGCCGGCGCCTCGAGGAGCGGCGCAAGAACCTGCCGCCCCCGGTCGTGTCCAGGACCCCCAAGCCCACCGCGCCGACTCCCCCAACCCCGGCCCCGGTTCCGCCACCGACCCCGCTCCGCCCCCGGCGCGGCCCAAGGTGGACTTGACCAAGAAGCCCAAGCCCCCGGCACCGCCCACCCCGCCTCCGGCACCCACCCCGCCCCCGGCGGCGGCCGGTCCGGCGGACCCCAAGGTGGACTTGACCAAGAAGCCCAAGCCGGCCGGGGCGCAGCCCCCGCCCGCCCCGCCGGGACCGCCTCCGGGACCGCCCGGACCTCCGCCGCCGGTTCCTCCGGCGCCGCCGGGACCGCCCCCGCCGCCGAGTGCACCACCGCGGCCTCCTGGCCCCCCACCGCCGCCTCCGCCCACCCCGCCTCCGGGCCCCGCCTCGATGCCGGGGTTCGGGTCGATGCGCCCGCCGCCCGGGGCCCGGCCCCAGTTCGAGTTCCGGCTGGAGCGGGACGACCCGCCCCCGCCGCCGCCCCCTCCGCCGGTCCCGGCCGGGGCCCTCGCGAGCACCTCGGCGCCCGCACTGCCGCCCGCCCCGGCGACGTCGACCACGGCGGCCGGCCCCACACCCCCGGCGCCGCCCCCGGCCCCGGTTCCCCCGCAGAGAGGAGCCCCGCGCATGAGCACACCCGCCACGACGTCCACGCAGTACGCCGACGCGGACCTGACCATCCATGACGTCCTGGACGCCGACGCCGACATGGCCGAGGAGATCACCGAGGGCGTAGACGAGGCACTCGCCGCCGCCGAGGGCTGCGACAAGCTCCTGACCAAGTTGGAGGCCCTGCACGCCAAGGTCGTCGAGCTGCGGGTGCCCGGAGTCCTGGAGGGCATGGTCGTCCGGTTGGTCGAGAAGACCGGCACGGTCAAGGCGCGCGCCGAGTCCATCGCGGAGCGCCTGCCGCAGGCCGCCGAGTCCATCGCCACCGCAGGCAGCAACGCCGAGTCCCGGCACAAGCCGCTCGCCGACGCCGTCAGGGACGCCGGGCACATCCGCCCCGCCGAGCGCGACTACCACGTCGAGTAGGAGAACCGATCATGAGCGACCTCGAACCGCACAGCGGCGGCGGGATCCTCGCCGCAACCGGATCCGTCCTCGTGAAGGCCGTCCGGTACACGATCGTCATTGCCCAGCTCACCGCCGCTGGCCTCGCCCTGCGCGGACTGAGCGAACAGGTGCGCCGGACCTACCAGTACGTGGAGGGCTGCGCGAAGAGCGTGGACCGCCTCGCCGAGCAGATGGCCGTCCTGTCCGTGGACCGGGACACCGTCGCCGAGCACCACGAAGCGGCGGCCGTCATGCGGTCGGTGCTGGAGGAGGCCGAGGCCATGGCGGCCGAGGCCGAGGACCTGGCCGTGCTCTTCCACCAGGCCGCCGACGGACACGAGGGCGACTACGGCACGGTCGCCGACGCCGCCAACAACATGCCCGACGGCATCGACATGGCCGAGGCCGAGTTCTACAGCAACCGCTGACCAACCACCCCGAAGGGAACCCCCTGATGGACAAGCGACACGCCGCCGCCATCGAGGCCGACAACGCCCGGGAGGACGCCGGGATGCACTCCGACGACCGGGTCACCTGCTACACGCACCAGGCATGGGCGGAGGACTGCGAGGACCGGCACCAGCCGCTCACCGCCCTCCGAGTCCTCGCCGCAGGCCTTGAAGCGGACCGCAGTCGCGCCCAGCACTGACCGGCACCACCCGACGCGAAGCGGCGGCCCTCCGCACCAGGGGGCCGCCGCTTCGCGTTCCGCCCGCCAGCCCCGGAGAGAGGAACGCCCCGCATGCTGTCCGCCGACCGGCTGCGCGCCCAACTGGAGAGCGCGCAACGCCACATCGTCACCGCCCGCGCCCGCGCCGGACGCGTCGCCACCGCCGCTGGGGCCACCGCGGCGACCACCGGACTGTTCACCCCGGCCGTCACCGGCGAATCCCTCCTGGCGGCGGTCATCGCCACCGGGGCCGGCCTCGCGCTCCTGCCCACCGGACGGTCCGAGGGCCACCAGAAGAAGACCGTCACCGTCCTGTACCTCTCCCCGGGCGTCAGCTTCGCCGGGGTCATGCTCGCCGAGCGCATCGTCCCCGGTACCCACTGGGGCGAAGCCCTGGCCGTCGTCGCCTGGACCGCCGGGGTGTGGCTGCTGCGCCCCGCCCGCGCGGCCCGGCACATGCTCGTTCCGCCGCTCCCCGCCCCGGCCGAGCCCCTCGCCGGGGACCCGGCCGACACCAACCCCGCCGCCCGGTTCTGGTCCGAACGCGTCGCCATCGAGGGCGGCGCCGCACCCGGCACCGTCCTGGACGACGTCGAGCGCACCGGCCCCGAATCGCTGCGCGCCGTCATCCGCTCCGCCGCGCCGGGCCTGCCCGTCCCGGACATCTCCATCCGGCACCTGTCGGCCCTGATGGACGTCCCCGAAACGCTGATCAAGATCGGGCCCGTCCCCGGCCGGGGCGCCTCCGTACGGCTGCTGACCGTCGGCGACGTCCAGGAGACCGACCCGATGAGCCTGTGGGCGCAGCAGATCGCCCCGCTCGCCATGCCCGGATCCGTCATCACCCACGTGCACCACGAACCCGTCAAGGAGACCCAGTGAGCCTGACCGTCCCCGCCGTCGCCGCCCCGCACGCCGTGATCACGGAACTGACCCT
Source organism: Streptomyces sp. NBC_01264 (assembly GCF_026340675.1). Lineage (NCBI taxonomy): Bacteria > Bacillati > Actinomycetota > Actinomycetes > Kitasatosporales > Streptomycetaceae > Streptomyces > Streptomyces sp. NBC_01264. The sequence continues at coordinate 24,483 of NZ_JAPEOX010000010.1, read as the reverse complement.
GGAGGTACCGCCGGGCCAGGTGATCCGCTACAACCTCCCGGCGCTCTGCTCCGCGCTCCAGGTGGACGACCCCACCCGCATCGCGGTCGAGACCGACGGAAGCCGCCGCGCGCTGGTCACCGTCTACCCGTCCAACCCCCTGGCGGACATGCCGCCGCCCACCGACGAGGACATGCTGATGGACCGGCACGGCCGGATCGTCGTCGGCCGCTACCACAACGGCCGGCCCGCCCGCCGCCAGATGTTCGACCCGTACACCGGCTCCGCGCAGCGCTCCCTCGTGTTCGGCACCACGGGCGCAGGCAAGAGTCGGACGGTTCAGTACCTCCTCGCGTGCGAGAAGCGGAACGGGGTCGTGTCCTGGTTCGCGGACCTCAAGGGGGGCCAGAGCGCGCCGGAGGCGGCCGGACACGTGGACTGGCACGCGACCAGCCAGGAGGAAGCGATCCTGATGCTCCGGGTGGCTGGCGCCGTCGCCGAGGCGCGGCAGCGCCGGTACCACGCCCTCGGCCGCAACAGCTTCATGCTCGGGGACCCCGACCCGCTGATCGTCGTCCGGATCGATGAGGCCAACCGCCTGTTGGAGAAGGGTGCGCCCTACCGCGAGGAGGGCACTCGACTCGTGAAGGAGTTGGGGCGCACCGGCCGGTCCGTGGGCGTCGGAGTCGAGTTGGACGCGCAGGCCAGCCACCTGGAGGAGCTGGGGGGATCGGACACGCTCCGGGCCATGCTCAAGGAGGGGGAAGTGACCCTGCTCCGCTGGAGCAGCAGCATGATGCGGCAGCTGGTGGCGGACGGCCTCCTGCCCGCCGGGGAACAGCTCATGCCGATCCCCAAGAGCCTCAAGCCCCGTGTCCTGCGCAGCCAGTTCGCGCCGGCCGAGGAGGACGACGACGACGCCCCCGGCACCCAGGGAACCGCGTACCTGCTGAGCAGCCCGCACCCGACGTCGATGATGCGGCACTTCCGGATCGGTTCCATCGCGCCGACCCCGGGCCTGGACCCCGAAATCCTCGCCCTGTACGGGCCCGGCGACCCGGCGCGGCTGGAGCCCGAATCACACGACGCGGCCACCCAGATCTACGCGGTGCGCGGCACACCCGCCATGGAAACCATGATCGAGATTTTCAAGGCCGAGCAGGCGGAGAAGGAAGCGAAGGCCGCCGCGAAGAAGCCGGGCGGCGCCGGGGCCAAGCGCCTGCCCGACCGGATCCGCGCCGTCCTCGCCGACGCCGACGATCCGATGGACGCCGAGTCCGTGCACGCCGCCGTCACCGCCGACGGCGGCCCCGCCGTCCGGATCGGCTCCATCAAGAACGCCCTCGGCGCGCTGGTCGATGACGGCGACGCCGTCCGCCCCGGCCGGGGCCTGTACGCGCTCAACCACTGACCCACCCCACCCCCACGCGAGGGCGGGCCCGGCACTCCGGGCCCGCCCTCCGCCATACGCCCCGACCGACCAGGAGCACCCCGTGACCGACCTCCCCGGACTCGACCCCGCCCACGTCTACCGGTGCGCCCCCGACCTCCTGACTGAGGCCGCCGAACTGCTCACCGTCTCCAGTCGCCTCCTGACGCAGGTCTTCGCCGGGGAACCGGTCGATGAGGAGTACGAGCGGGACTACTACCTCCGCCGCTCCGTCCAGGCGGACCGGGTCGCCCTCGGCACCGCCGGGCCCCGGACGCTGGAGACCGCCGACGAGGCCGCCCGCATGCTCGCCGCGTTCGACCGCGCTCACCCGCACCTCGCCCCGGCCGGTATCACCGTCCCCGACGAGGCCGCCTCGGGCGAGGAGTTCCGCGCCCACACCCGCGCCTGCTACGACGCCGCCCCCTGGACCTGACCCCTCAACCCGGGGGCCGGCGCGTACCGCCGCCCCCGCCGCCCCCCGCCGACCCGCCCCCGTGAGGAGCACCCCGAGCATGCACCAGCACCCGCACACCGCCCCCGCCCCGGTCGTCTACCAGCCGCAGCCCTTCGGCAACGAGCACCAGGCGCTCGTGCTCCCCACGCCCAGCACCGACCCGCGCCGCGCCCTGGTCCAGCTCGACACCGGCCAATGGGTGCTGGCGACCGTCCCCGCCGCGCCTCCGGTACTCGTCCCCGCCGCCCCCGTGGCGACCGCCCGCAGGCCCCTGTCGGGCCTGGAGCGCGGCGCCATCATCACCGTGTCGAGCCTCTGCGCCCTGACCCTTTCCGCCGGAGGAGCCCTCGCCATGGCCGGTCCGTACCTCGCCGCCGCCGCGTCCCTCGCATTCGGCGCGGCCGCCCTCCTCGGCACCGCAGCCGCCGCGTGGGCGGTCCTCCGGTTCACCGGCGCCCTGTCCCGCCCCGGCGCGGGCACCGCGTCGAGCGCGCCCACCGCCCCGACGTACACGACCCACGTCACGAACAACGTCAGCTCCACCGGCTGGTTCGGCCGGGCCACGCAGAACACGACCTTCCACCAGGGCTGACCCGCCCGCCGACGAGGAGCAGCAGATGACCAGCACCGACCACCAGGCCCCCGTCCTCACCGTCGTGTCCTTCGGCTACGACCACCAGGACGGCAAGCAGGCCCCGCCCGCGCACCTGACTCTCGACCTGCGGGAGCACTTCCGGGACCCCCACGTACAGCCCGCCCTACGGCAGATGACCGGCCGGGACGCCGAGGTCATCGACACGGTGCTGAGCACCCCCGGGATCCCGGCCCTGGTCGCCGCCACCGTCCAGGCCGCCCGCGCGTTCCTCAGCGGGCCGTCCGCCGGACCGCTCCGCATCGCTGCGGGCTGTGTCGGCGGCCGGCACCGGTCGGTCGTGGTGGCCGCCACCCTCGGGGCCGCGCTCGCCGACCTCACCCCGACCGTGACGCACCTGCACATCGACCGGCCGGTGCTCGACCGCAGCACCACCCCGCCCCCGGCCGACCAGACCGACTCCGACCCCTGGGGCGCCCATCCGGCGCCGGCCGCCGCTGTACCGCCCAGCTACCCGACCGCCGGGGGTGCTCGGACCGAGGTCATCGGCCCCGGGATCTGGGGCGTCTACCGGATGCCGTGTACCGGCTGCGGATCCGACGACAACACCGGTGACACACCCTCGACCGAGGCGGAAGCCGTCGCCCACCGCGCCGCCCGCTACCACGCAAAGCACTGCTACCGCCCCGCGCCGAGCAACTCCTGACCAACGCCGCGCACGCGGGACCAGCACGAACAGGCCCCCGGGGCCGCCCTCTCCAACGAGGGCGGCCCCGGGGGCCTTTTGCGTTTCCGCCACGGGCAACGCCCGCCGTGCAGCTACTCCGCGAGGAGCTTGGCGAGTGTCTTCCGGTTCTCGTCCGTCATGTGCTGGCGCAGCATTCGGTCGAGTGTCGTCGGCGAGTCCCACGGCAGGGCTGGGGGCTTCGGGGGCGCTTTGGGGGCAGCCTTAGGCTTCTTTGGCTCTTCCTCGGCCAAGGCCTCCAACACGGCGGTGCCGATGGTGTCGGCCTTGGCCGGCTCACCGGCCTTCAGTACCCGCATGACTCTGGTGACAGCACGCTTGAGGACTGCCGCAGTCGGGTTGTCCTGCACGTCGCTGGTGGCCGCGTAGACCTGCACAGCAGTGTTCGGGTCGTGCTTCTCGGCGACAGGCAGCAGCTCCCACACGGATGACTGGTGGAGTCGACTCACTCGAATTCGAGTGGGATCGTTCGAATCTCCGCCCAGCGATTCGAACAGTGCTTGTGCCACCGGCCACATGCGGATCAGCTTGTCCGCCTGCCCCCGGCTCATCCCCCACCGGGCATCCACGTAGTCGTCGAAGGAACCGTAGTCGGCTCGGTAGAGGCGCCCGTCACGAATGATGTGCAACGCCTTGCCCGCAGCCCAGAACGCAACCTTCAGGTTCTCGACTGCGACCTCGCACCGCGCGAAGACCTCTTGCTCCTCTGTGATGAGCACCGGGGTGTCCGCCACGGGCTTTCCCGGAGGGAGAGGGAGCTTGAGAGCGACGTCCGTGGTCGTTTCCGGCCGGCGCTGACCACCGCCGAGCGCACCGACATCCATACGGCGCCCCATCACAGGGCCTGTTCCACGCACAGGGCCAGACTCAGGAAGTCCTCCCGCGCCCGCAGAGCAGTGCCCGACTCCTTGTACTCGACCACGGTCAGCCCGTTCTCCGCAGCGTTCGCATGGATCTTGTACTTCCGGATCGGGGCGGACATCGTGGGGTAGCCCCGCTCCGCGATCCAGGCCCGGACCCGGTCCAGAGCCGTCTCCCCGTCTCGCGGGTCGTGGAGATTGATCACCACGATGAACGGGATCCCTCGCGGCTTCAGGATCCGCTCGATGGTGAACTCCGCGGGCTGCCAGGACAGCCATTCCGGCGTGATGGGCACGATGGCGAGGTCTGCCAGGTCCAGAACCTCCCGCAGCGCATCCGCGACTCGGCTCTCCCCCAACGGGTCGTCACCCCACGCTGCATCCGGATCGATCTCCATGAAGCCCGGAGTGTCCACGATGATGCGACGTCGGCCGCTGTCGCGAAGCTGGCTCAGGATGCCGACCTTGCCCCGCGTAACGAGGTAGTCGAAGGGCAGGGCCTCCTCCGGTACGCGGTCCGCCCACGCTTCAAGCGACCCCTGAGGGTCGACCCCCGCCGCGATGACGGCGGCTTCCTGGTCGGGGTGCTGAACGCTGCTACGCCCGGCAACGGCGGCGAGGTTGACCGTTATGGTCGACTTCCCGGCGCCGCCCTTCTGCTGGATGACGATGATGAACTTCGGCCCGGTCGAACGCGCGGTGGCGGCGGTCGGAGCCTCTTTCTGAGCAGGGAGCATGTGCCCTCCGTGACTTCCCCGTAGGTACTCGGATCGCGGCCAGCATTCCAGATGATCGCTTGACCGATCGAACGCACCACCGTCTCAGGGCCGCAGACGCCTGCAAGCGGGGGTTTCTAACGGCCTCTCACTTCGTTCATCCGGGTACGGGCACGTGTGCCCGCATTCGCGGAGGTGTGGGGTGTACGGGGAGTTGTGGGCGTGGGCGGCGGAGCAGCCGGCGCGGGCGGCGGTGGCCGTCGCACTGGTGGGACTGCCGGCTGTGGGGGCGTTGGCGCAGCAGCGCCAGGCCGACCAGAAGAAGGCCGGCCGGGACCCGGCGGCGGGCGCGTCCGGAGGCGGTGTGCTGGCCCGGTTTCTGACGGGCCGGGATCTGCGGCCCGGTGAGCCGTCCTCCTCGGCCAGCTGGTGGTGCGCGGGGGTGGACGTCGCCCGTGACCGGACGGCCGCCGACATCGGGGCCGAGGATCCCGGCGCGGGGTGGGAGACGACCAAGGAGGGGCAGGGCGGGGCGCTGCGCGCCCTGGCGGCCGGGGCGGGCCGGTGGAGTTGCTGGCCCGGCGCTGCGCGCTCTGCGGTCCGTCTGGCGGTCCCGGCGGTGGCAGTGGCGGGGTGGGCCGGGTGGTGGTCGGTCGTGGCGGCCGTGGTGGGGGTGCTGGCCGTCGTGGGCGTCCTGGTGGCCGTGACCGGCCCGGTGGTCCTGCGGTGGTGGCGGCCGAGGCCGGCCGGAGCCGACCTGATCCACGGGCCGGGCATGTGGGCGGCGCTGCGCCCGGTGCTGGGGGTGGCCGAGGCGGAGCGGCGGCGGAAGTGGCTGCACCTGCCCCTGGACGTCACCGAGTCCGGGGCGCGGATCGTGCTGCGTCTGCCTGCGGGGTGGGCCGGAGGGGAGGCCGGGACGCGGGCGGTGGACGCGATCGTGACCGGCCGACTTCCGGGGGAGTGGACCGCGCATTGGCGCCGTACGGTCGCGGCCCCGTACGTGGAATGGGTGCGTGATGCGGCCCCCGAGACGCCGAGGGTTCTGCCGACATCGGTTGAGTGGATTCCGACCGGTGACCCGCTGAAAATCCATTTCGGGGAGACTCCCGACGGACCGGCCTACGTGCACACGGGCACGGCCACCCCGCATATCGGCGTGTCCGGCGAGACCGGGTCGGGTAAATCCAGCCTGCTCTACATCCCGCTTGTGGCGGCCCGGATGGCCGGATGGCTCGTGACCGTTATCGACCCGAAACAGAATTCCCTCGCCGAGGCGTACGGGAAATCCGGGGTGCGGATCCACACGGAAACATACGAGTGCTGCATGGCAGTCGCGGAATTCTTCGTGTCGATGATGGCCGCTGAGAAGTTCAACGGTCGCCGCTATCGCGGATATAAGGGTGCCGATGCTCCGGTCGGCAGAGTGCTTGTCATTGACGAATTGCCCAGCTTTCGGGAATTTGTGGCGGCCTGGTGGAAGTACATCATCAAAGAGCGCGGATTCCCGCCGGTGCTTATCTGGATTCATCTCATCCTCATGCAGGGGCGCAGCTCGAATCACAGGGTGGTCGTCGGAACGCACCAATTCAGTCTGGATGTTTTCGGGTCCACCATGGCCCGGGACCAGGTGGGCACCAAAATGGTGGTGGGGGAGGTCAGCGCCCCCTCGTGGGCGGTGGCCTACGGAATGGGTGCCCCGCTGGTGGACTACGACGAAACCATCCCGGGGCGGGGCGTGATTTCGCTCAAGGGGCGCCGCCGGAAAAAGACCCTTCCCGATGGGCGGGTGGAGCGGGCCGAAGAAATCCAGTACGCATACATCACCCCCCAGGTGGAAGGGCTGCTGGACGCCTGCCCGCCGGCCCCGGCCTGGTGGGAGGAGGGCGCCCTGGCCCCGTGGATCACCCCCCGGGACATCGCGCGGGCGGACTCCGCGGCGGCCGTCGCGGACTACCTGCCTGGCGGGCGCTACGCGGGCGGCCGGACGGACCTGACACCTGACACTGACACCGACGCCGAAATGACACATGGGTCTATGCCCAGGTCAGAGCCCATGTCTGACGTGTCAGGTGCGGGAGCAGTGTCAGGTGCCGGTGAGGTCCTGGCGGTGGCGGACCTGGTGGACCAGGTGGCCGCCGAGGGCATCGAGGAGCAGCGCTACACGATCGCCCAGGCGTGCGCGGTCGGGATCATCCGCAAGACGCCGGGGGCGGCGCGTCAGTACAAGTCGGCATGGATCAAGGCGGGCAAGCCTTTCCCGGAGGGCGAGATGATCCGGGGTAATGCCAGCTATACCCGCGCAGAGCTGGAGAGTGTATTCGGGGCGCCGGAAGAGAATGCAGATGCGGCCTGACCAGTCAAATGCCCGGCGGCCCGTTCGTCCTCGGTTATCGAACTCCCCGGACTCTCGGTATCGAAAGGGTGGAATCACAGCCGGATCGGTGTCCGTACGCCGTCAAAATCGTTTTGCGGGCATGTTCAAGAAGAAGTCAAAGAATCAACAGGGAGGGCCTCCGGTAAACCCGTGGGTTGCTGCTGCTGAGTCGGCGGCGGCCGAGGAGGCCAGGCGGAATCCCGGGACGGCGGGGCCGGGCGCCCCGTGGGCCGTGGTCCCCGAGAAGTCGCAGGGTCTCGCCCGCGCAGGCCGGATCGTCCTGTTCTGCGGGGCGGGCGCCGTGTGCCTCCTTGCCCTGGTAGCGCTGCACGGGATCCTCGACCCCCACCCCGCCGCAGCCCCGCAGGCCGCGCCCGCGCCGGGCCCGTCCGCCTCCGCCTATCCCGACGACGCCGCCCGCGCGGTCGCCGTCCGGGCGGTGCGCGCCTATCTGACCTGGGACGAGAAGAAGCCGGCCGAGCGGGCGCGGGAGCTCGCGGGCCTCCTGGCCACCGGAGTGGACCCCCAACTCGGGTGGGACGGGCGCGGAGCGCAGACGGCCGGGGCTGTGGTCCCCGGCGCGGTCACGGCCGGTACCGGCGGCCGGGCCCGCGTGCGGGTGGAGGCCGAGGTGATGACCGGGGCGGGGCCGTCGCGGTGGCTGGCCCTGGACGTCCCCGTGCTGGTCGGCGGCGGTGGCCGCCTGGTGGTGAGCGGTGCGCCGGCCCTGCTCGGGGTCCCGGACGGGGCCGCCGCCGCCCCGGAGCCGACACCCCGCCCCGCTGACCTGGCATTTTCCGCGCAGACCAGGGCCGCGGTGGCCGACTTTTTCCGGGCCTGGGCAACCGGCGGCGGCCCGCAGGTCACCGCCCCCGGGACCGTGCTGCCCGCCCTGCCCGACGGGATCGAGCTGCGCACCGTCCAGGTGTGGGAGGCCGCCCCGGGCACAGGCGCGGACCGGTCTGGAGTCGCCCGGGTCGTCTGGGCGGTCGGCGGCGGAGAGATCACGCAGGCGTACCGCGTCACTCTCACCCGCGTGGAAAGCGCCCGCGCCGGGCGATGGCAGGTGTCCGGGATTACCGGCGACGACCTGACCTGACCCCCGGCAGACGAATTGAGAAGAAAAGAGAGGTAGAGGCCGTGAACGCAGCGAACCTTGCACTGGACCTTGCGCTGACCCAAGGGGTGGCGCTCAAAAACGCCGTAGTCATCATCTGCGGCAACCTGTTCATTGCCGTGATGGTGATTAAGGCGCTCCGCCTGTCCTGGGATGAGGATTTCAACAAGAAGTTGGCTTTCCTCGGGTCGGCGGGATTCTGCGCCATCTTCATTTGGGTGCCGGAGTCAGCTAAAACGGTTGTGACCGACCTCGCTAAGACCATCGTCAGCTGATGCGCGAGGGGATGACGTACACCCGGCATTTCATGCTGGAGGCCCGGCAGCATGAGCTGTTCGGCGTGGACCTAGGCCAGGGCATTTCGCGCCGGACGATGCTCCTGGGCGCGCTCGCATTCACGCTGTGGGACGGGATCGGACTCGCGATTTTCGGGGTCCCGTCCCTGAACTGGCTCACCGCGTATTTCCTGCCCCCGCTGCTCGTGACCGTGCTGGGGGCGCAGCCGTCGAAGCGGTGCGACCGGCGCACCGTGCTGGCCGGATGGGTGATCGCCGGTCAGTACCAGGTGAGCGGGCACCGCCCGATCATCCGGGGCGGCCGGGCCGTCGCGCACCGGTCGGAGTGGATCCCGCGCCCCGCCCGCTGGGAGCGGCAGGCCCCGGCGCTGGCCCGGACGCTGGGCGCCGCCACGACTGAGCGACTGCTCGGCGGAGCCGACGTGCAGGACGTTCCACCGGCCGGGCCGGCGGTCGAGATGAAGACAACGGCCCGCCTGTACGGGCCGGACTACCTGCTGAAGGTGGCCGCCCCGCGCGGCCGGAAGGGGAGGACCCGGTGAAGGTGTTGGAGCGGATCACTGGACTGCTGGGCGTGGGCGGGGAGCGTGCCGCGCCGCCGCCCCGGTACGAGGGGATCGCCGACGGCCTGGTGCTCACCGACATGGAGGCGTGGGCCTGGTACACGACCGAGACCAGCAACAGCGACTTGATGGGGGAGGCGGAGCACGACGCGGAGCAGGCGCGGGCCGAGGCGGCGCTGACGTCCACCCTCGCCGGGATGGACGTCCACCTGCGCATCCTGTGGTCCCCGTACAGCGCGGACGACTACCGGGCGGAGGCGCCCGACCTGTACTCGGCGGGCCGGTGGGAGGACTGGGCGGAGGACCGCGCCGCCCGCCTGGACCAGATCGCCCTGCCGGTGCGGCACGTGCTGCTCGGGGTACGCCTCGGCGGGCGGACGGCCTCGCCGGGCCGCCGGATCACCGACGCGGCCGGGGTCTCCTCGCGCGGGGTGCCCGCCCGGGAGCTGGCGACCTGGCACACCGCCGCACGCCGCCTCGGCCGCCGCCTCGAAGCCTCGCCCTGGCGGTGCGCGCCCGCGCCGGTCGAGCTGCTCGCGTGGATGGTGACGCGGGAGCAGCACCGGTCCGTCCCGGCCCCGGTGGCCGGCCGCTCCCTGGTGTCGGGTGCGCTCCTGGCGGCGCTCACGCAAGGCCGCGTCCTGCCGTACCCGGACCACCTGCGGATGGTGGACGCCGAGGGAGCCACCGCGGCGTGGGTCAGCGTCCTGGTGATGACCGCGTTCCCCGAGAGGGCGGCGACCCCGGGGCCGGGGGAGTGGCTGCGCGCCCTGGCGGAGGTCTCCTACCTGCCCCCCGACGATGACGGCCTGGAGGACGACGACGTCGCCGCCCGCCTGGTCGCGGTGAGCCCCGAGGCGTCCGTGCGGCTGCGGGTGCTGCACAAGCGGGCCGCCATCGCACGGACCGACCAGACGGCCCGGATGGTGCGCGAACAGACCAACAGCGCCGGGACGCACGCGGTAGGTGACCCGGGCCGCGTGATCACGGACGCGGGGGAGGCGATGGCCGACCTGCGCGCCGAGCTGGAGCGCGAGGAACTGTCTCTGGTGGAGGACCATCCCCGCGTGGTGGTGACCAGCACGCGAGGGCTGGAGGACCTGCGGGCCCGCGTGGACGCGGTGATCGCCCACTACGCGGACTCGGGGATCACCGTCCAGGTGGGCACCGACGAGCAGCGGCCCCTGTGGCTGGAGACGCTGGCCGGTGACCGGGTGCGGGTGCCCGACCTCGGCCACGTGCGGGACACGCGGGCGCTTGCGGGCGCCTGGTGGTGGGGCGGTGCCCGCGTGGGCGACGACACCGGCCCGATCGTCGGATACCTCACCGGCTCCACCCCGGGCGTGGTCCGCCTGACCCCGGCCGCCAACCGGAAGGACGCGACGACCACCGCCTATATCGGCCGGTCCGGCGGCGGGAAGTCCACCGCCCTGGCCATGGCCGCGCTGGAGGCCGGAATGGCCGGGGCCTGGGCGCTCACGCTCGACTTCAAGGGCGACCTTGCCGGACTGGTGCGCGCGGCAGAGCGCTACGGCCTTCCGAGCCGGCTGGTGCGGATGAACCGCGCCATGGCCGGGGCCGCCGATCTGATCCCGCTCCTGTCGGAGGCCGGCCGCGACGCCGCCCGCGCCGAAGTGCCCGCGCAGCTCTCCCTCGTGACGCCCGCGCACCTGCGGGCGGCCGGGGCCGAGACCGCCCTGCAGGCCGCCACCAACGCCATTCTGGACGGCGCGGAACCGGCGACCTGGCGGGTGATCGAGCACCTGCGCGCGTCCGACGACCGGGTGGCACGCGAGACCGGACACGCCCTGTGGGAGCTGGCACAGACCCCCCAAGGTGCCCTGTTCATGGGCCGCCCGCAGGATGGGCCGCCCCTGCTGACCACCGCCCCCGGGGTGTGGGTGGTGCAGATGCCGGGCCTGTCCCTGCCGACCGTGGGCGAGGACCGTGAGCGCTGGACGTCCGTACAGGCCCTCTCCGTCGCCGTCATGCACAGCGTCCTGGCCTTCGGCATCATCACGTCCGGCCGCCCCGACCTGCGCACCCTGACCAAGCTGGTGTCCGTGCCGGAGGTGCACGTCCTGACCGGCACTCCGCAGGGCCGCCATTTTCTGGACTACGTCGCCAGGGTGGGCCGGGCGCTCGGCACGCACCTGCACCTGGACACCCAGGACGCCACCGGCCTCGCCGCCCTGCCCGGCGTCGTCGAGCAGCTCGCCATGGTGATCGGGTTCCGCCTCACCTCGGCCGCGCAGCAGGACGCCCTCGCGGAACTGCTGGGGCTGCCCCCGGGACCGCACGCCCGGGAGCTGATCCGGTCCATCGGCATCGAGGCGGACGGGTCGGTCCGGCACGGCCATTGCGTTACTCGAGACCGCCGGTTCGGAGCCGCCACCATGCAATGGGACATCCCCACCGCCGAACTCCTCGATCTGCTGGACACCTCCCCCCGGGCCGACGCCGAGACCGGCGACGCCCCTGTCGCGGACGGGGTGTTCGCATGAGCGCCCGCCGCCGTCCCGCCGCCGTCCTCCTGGCCGCGCTCGCCGTCCTCGCCGCCGGATGTGGCGACGGAGCCAAGGAGGGAGGCACCGCGGATTCCGCCCCGGCCGCCCCGGCGCCCTCCGCCGTCGCCGCCGACCGCGCCCTGACCTACATGCGGGCCGTCGTCGCCGACGACTGGACGACCGCTTGCTCCCTCATGTCCCCCGGCCGCCGCGCCGCCTGCCACGACCGGCACACCGCACCGCCGGAACCGGAGACGGACGGGCCGGCCATCGGCCCCGTCATCCTGGACCGCGCCCCGACCCGGGCCATCGCCACCTCGGACTACCCGGCGGGGTGGGCCGTGATCGCCGCCTATACCGTCACCTGGCCCGGCAAGCCGGCCACGACCAGCCGCGTCGCGCTGCGGATGACGGAGGATTCCGGCGCCTGGTGGGTGGAGCAGCGCGAGGACGTCGCCGACTCCGATCTCACGTGGTCCGACGACCCGGCGCGCTCCGCCCTCGGCCGGGAGGTCGGGTGATGCGCCTCCGCACGCTCGCCGTCCCGGTCATGGCGGTGATGACCACCCTGTCCGTCCTGGCCGGGACCGCGCACGCCGAGACGATCGACCCGATCGGTGTCGGCGGACTGTTCCCAGCGGCGCCGGTCCCGCGCGACGGCGGCACGATGTACGAGACCTACCCCGGGCTGCTGACCTGGAGCCTGGACACGGACTACGGCCAGTGGGACTTCCTCGACCCGGCGCTGCACATGATCGCCGACATCCTCATGGTCATCCTGGCCACCCTCGGCGCCGCCGTCGCGACGCTGGCGAGCTGGGCGTTCTCGCTCACCAACATGCCCGACATCCAAGGCCCGCTGACCCAAGCCATCAGCGGGAGCGCGGGCGCCGTCCTGGTCGGACTGTTCCCCAGCGCGCTCGCGGTCGGCGCCCTGGTCGCGTTCCTGCGGGCGCAGCGCGGGGACGGCGGGGGGTTCTCGGATCTCGCGTGGGTGCTGGTCTCCGCCGTCGCAGCGGCAACCCTTCTCCAGACCCCTCAGGTGTGGGTGGACGGAGTGGACGAGGGACGCACCATCGGCACCGAAGTGGCGATGACCGCTACGGAGGCCGGCATTGGATCGGCCGGAGGCGGCATCGAGAAGATGCCGTTCCGCCTCGGCCACACCACCACCTACCCCGGCGACGCCGACGACCGGGTGGTGCGCCGCGCCACTGACACGGTGTGGCGGGTGTACGTGGGCGTCCCGTGGTGTCTGGCGGAGTTCGGGTCGATGAAGGCGTGCCAGAAGTACGGCAAAGCCGTCCTCGACCTCGGCCCCGACAAGAAGGCGCGCAAGGAGTACCTGAAGGAGAACGTCACCGACAAACAGGTGGGCGCGGAGTCGCAGAGCTGGAGGCAGGGCCACCGCCCGTTGCAGCGCGCCGGTGTCCTGGTCGTCGCGGTGCCGGTCGCCCTGTGCTTCGGGCTGCTGCTGATCACGCTTCTGCTGGGGAGCATCACGGCGATGTTCGGCGCCATGTTTCTTCTGGTGGTGGGACCGGTGTTCGCGGCGCTGTGGGTGATTCCGGGGCGGCCCCGCGAGTGGGGAGTGCGCTGGGCGGACGCCCTGGTGGGAACCGTGCTCCAGTCCGCCATCGTCACGCTGACCGCCGGGGCCGTGATGATGCTGCAAATGGTCACGGCCATGGCCATGCCCACCTATGGGTGGCTCGGGTCCTCGGCGCTCTCCCTCGCCGGAGCCGTCGCAGCGTTCAAGTACCGGTCCATCCTCACGAGCATTGTCGGCACCGGCGCAGCGGGCGGCGGAGGTTCAGCCGGAGCCCTGCTGGGCGTGCTGGCTACCCGCAGCCTCGCCAGGGGGGCGGGTCGGCTCCTCGGCGCACCGCGCCGCATTTCCCGCCGCCTCGGGGACGCGGTGGAGCGCCGCCACCGGCCCCCGGCCACGCCACCGACGGCCCCCGGGCCGCCGCGGCCTTCCGCCCCGCCCCCACCGCCTCCGCCCGCCGGACGTCCGCCCCGCCCCAGCGCGGGACCGGGCCCCGGGCGCGGCAGCACGGGAGCGGGCGGCACGGGACCCGGCGCCACGGTGGCAGCGGCCGGCCGCCGGGCGAGCCGAACCGCAGCCGGTGCCCCTTCGGCCGCCGGTCCGGCCCCCGTCCACTCGCCCACCGCAAGGACGATCCCCGCCCCGGCCACCCCGGCCGGGCAGGCCCCGGCGACGTCGTCCACGACCAGGGCGGCCTCGACCTCCACCCCGGCCGGGCAGGCCCCGGCGTCCTCGCCCACGGCCAGAACGATGCCCGCCCCGGCCACGCAGCGCACCCCCCGCAGGGCCACGCAACCGCCCGCACCGTCGAGCAGGGCCCGCCGGACCCCGATGCCCCGGCCGCGCGTCGCGCGCTCCCCCCGCAGGGTCCCGCCGCCGCAGGGGTGGACGCAGCCGCGCCTCCCCGACCCCCCGACGCCCCCGCGCACCTGAGGGAGTGACACCCATGGCCCCCCGCCCCACCCCCGACCCCGGCCCGGACGGTCCGGCCCCGGACTGGCGGGCGCTGCTCGCCGCCCTCCCGGACGGGGACGAAGAACCGCCGCCGGGCGCGTCCTGGCACACCCGGCGGCGGTGGCGACGTACCCGTGCACAAGAGGCCCGCCGCAAGCGGGCGGGCGCCGTCACCGAGCTGCGCCACCGCCCCATGAGCCCGGTCGCCATGCTCCTGGTCGTGGTCCTGGTGCTCATCCTCGGCGCCGTCTCCCGCTGCGGAGGCCGCTCCGGACCCGGGGAGGACAGCCGGCCCCTGGCACCCGCCCGCAGCAGCCCCGCCGCCGCTCCGGCCCCACCGGCGCCGCAGCCTGACGTCCAAGAGGACGCGGCCCCCGAGGACGTCGCCGCCGCGTGGGTACGCGCCTACCTCACCCGGGACCCGCAGGCCGACCAGGACCACCGGGCGAGCGTGCAGCGCGCCGCCCCGTGGGCGACGGCGGACCTGACCCGCAACCTCACCGACACGACGCCGCCGGGATGGGGCCGGCAGGTCAGCCGGGGCGAGAGCACCCGCGTGACCTCCGCCGCCGCCCGCCCCGCCGGGTCCGACCTGCCCGCCGACAACCCGGCCCAGGTCTGGCGGACCGTCGCGGCCACGGTGGACGTGACCGGATACGAAAAGAGCCGACGCACCGACACCCTGAGTGTGGAGGTCTCGCGCACCACCACCGGGTGGCGCGTCTCCCGCGTCCTGGGGGTCTGACGTGGTGGACGCCCGCGACGTCGCCGAGGCCGCAGCCACCCGGGCCGCCGCGCCGCTCCTGGCCAAGGTGGGCTGCATCGGCGCGGCCCTGGCCGTGGTCGGCATGCTCAGCCTCGGAATCGTGACGATCCTTTCGGCCGGAGCGGCCAATAAGGCAGTGAACGCCAAGAACAAGGGGAGCGGCTGCGAAAGCCCCGGACTGCCAGACCTTTCTGACCTCGGCAGGGTCCCGCCCGGAATCCTCGCGCAGCAGATCCATCACGCGAAAATCATTGACAAGGTAGCCCAGGAAAGAGGGCTGCCCGGCCGGGGTTCACGCGTCGCTTTGATGACCGCATTGCAGGAAAGCGGGCTGATGAACATCGACCACGGAGACAGGGATTCCATCGGTCTTTTCCAGCAACGCCCCTCCCAGGGATGGGGGACACACGCGGAAATCATGGACCCCGCCCGCTCCTCCAACCTGTTTTACGGCGGGAACCCCGGCCGCCCCCCGGGCCTGGTCGATATCTCCGGATGGAACCTGATGCTCCCCGGCAACGCCGCGCAGGCCGTCCAGCGCTCCGGTCACCCCGAGCTGTACGCCACCCGCCACGGCCAGGCCGAGCAGATCGCCAGGAAGGCCGGCATCAACCTGGACCGCCTTGGCACAGCCACAGGTGACGCCCCGGACTGGCTGCCCGACCCCTCCACCGGCCCCATGCCGGACCAGTGCACCCCCGGCGGCGGCCCGGCGGGAGCTCCCTTCCATGACGCCGCCTCCGACTGGCCGGCCGAGGTGAAGAACAGACGCAGCACCGCGGAGGCGATCGAGTGGGCAAAAGGCCAGCCCGCCCTCAACGAGAAAAGGTGGTGGCAGCGCTGTCTCGAATTCTCGGCCAGAGTCCACGGATGGAACGCCGCCGGAGTCGGATCCGCAATCACCCACTACCACGTCATGCCCGAACACATGAAACACCCGGGATCCAGGGATGTCCCCCCAGGCGCCCTCATGTACTGGGAGACCGGAAATATCCACGGCCACGTATCCGTATACCTGGGGGACGGCTTGATCATTAGCAATGATGTGTATCGGCCTGGGTATGTCGATGTAATGCCCGCGTCCGATGTTGAATCGAAATGGGGCGCCCGATACGTCGGATGGGCCCCGCCCTATTTCCCGAAGGGATCGTAAGTGCCCAAGAAATCTGCCATCCCCGCAACACCGCTCTACTCCATGATGATCCGCACCGACCAGGACGGTGGCCTCGCCTTGGACATCGACGGGCAGACCCTCGCCGCTGACCCGGACATCGCGACCCTGCGGGCAAAGGGCCTCGCGGAGCTGCGGATCCGGGCCGCCCTCGCAGGCCGGCCCGTCCGTGCCCGCGCGGTCGAGCCAACCGCCCCCACTCCCTGGCTCATGATCGTTTCCCCGGACGGAACCGTCACCGACGTGGCCGAACACCCCGCCGCCCCGCCCTCCACCGTGGCCGAGGACATGCGCAAGGAATGGACGGGAGTGTGGGCCGCCCACGTCGCCGAACACCCGGATCCGCCCGCAGCCTCCGCACCACCGCCGGACCGCCCCGAGGCCATGGGCACCCCGGCCCCGGCCGAGCTGCCCGACCTCCTCGTCTCCGTGCCGGAGTACCGGGCGATGTGGGCGGCGGTGTGGGCTCACCACGCGGCCGGGGACCTGCCCGCAGCAGTCACCGCTGCCTACAAGCTGGAATCCGCCCTGAGCGGCTGGTTCGGGGAGTCGGACGCCGCCACCATCACGGTTCTCACCGCCCGCGCGTGGCTCACCCTCTGCCAGCGCACCGACTGGCGCGGGACCACGGAGCTGCTCATCACGACCGCCCTGCGGTGCCGCGCCGCCCGGCACCGCCCCGAGTACGACACGGTGCGAACGGCCCGCAACGCGCATGCGGCCTGGCGCCTGCTGCGGGAGGAGGACCCGGAGGCCGCCGCCGACCTCGCGGCCCCCCTGGCGGACATGCTCGCCATCCTCGGCGAGGACGTCCGCCGCCGTGACGTCCTCGACTGGACCGAGGCGGTGCCCGCCACCAGCTGACCCGCTAGCCGGGTCTGGACATCTGCGGGAGACAGTCCCTCGTCGGGGGCGGTTTCGGGGCGGGGCCGTGTCTCCCCTGGCGGTACCGGGATTGACCGTCCGTGAACACCATCAAGCAGACGGCCGCCGCGGCGGCGCTGGCCCTGGCGGCGGTAGCTGCCACGGCCGCGCCCGCCGCCACAGCCGCGCCGGCCTACAAGTGCGCGTCCAGCACCAACGACATTGACGACAGCGGCTATGACGGGCCGTGGCCGGACAACTGGAAAGTCACGGTGAAGACGTGCGCGGCCCGCTCTGGGAGCACGGTCTACGCCTATGCCGAGGTGAAGTGGGACGGCACCCGTTTCCGGGAGGTGGACGACCCGACGATCTTCGACGGGGCCAAGGTGCGTGTGCAGATCAAGCTGTCCCGCGAGGGCACCGATCCTGTGGTGATCGAACGGGACTTCACTGAGCTTGAACGCCGGATGGAGGACAGCACGTCCGGCGGGAACTACGACGGCAGTTACAGGACGCCGACGCTTAGCCACCGGGCCGGTCCCGGGGCGCTGGCCGACTCGGTTCTGTTCCTGGACTGGCACGGTGACGGCCGTGGCTACGGGCGCCACGAGTACACGGGCTCGCCCACCGTCTGACCCGGGGCCGCCGCCCGGGGCCGCGCTCGGCGGCGCCACTGACCGGCGCAGCAGTGCGGGCCGCCACCCTCGCCGGGGTGGCGGCCCGCACTGCTGCTCTCAGGACTCCTCGGGGTCGGGGCTCCAGACGGCCGGCCCGCCGCCGCGCCACTCGATCAGCAGCGGATCGTCCAGCCGGACGACGTCGGGATCCAGGCCGGCCCGCCGCAGGAACTCGAGGAGATCGGCAGGGCCGAGGGCGCGGCCGAGAATCTCGCCGTCGCAGCGGACCCGGCGCCCGCCCTCGGCATCCGGCGGGTAGACGACCACGCGCAGGTCAGGGCTCATCCCCTCACCGTGCCGGTACCCGGTCACTCCAGCACCCCGAGGGCGGCATCGGGACGGCAGAACGGGCAGGCCTCCACACCCTCACCGAGGAGCCGGAGCACCTCGGCGCGTTCCACGGGCTTGCCCTGGCCGTCGGGGCAGGACCCGGCATGCACGCGGAACGGCTGCGGACCGTACCCGGTGCGGTGGATCTCCAATTTCCAGTCCGGGACGGGCAGGGCCGGGCGGCGGGCCGCGGTGGCGGCCTCCTCCGACTCCAGGCGCCCGATAACCTCTCTGACCTGGGAAATCTGCCAGTCCAGCCAGCTTTCAACTGCTCGGTACCGGGCCAGCCGCACGCCCACATTTTCGTTCACAAGTTCGATTATAGGAACGAGGGGTTCCGCCCGACCAGAGGAGGACGCCAGGAACCCTCCGAGTACCCCCACAGGGGTGAATCTGCCCTCGCGTACGCGAGCGCGGATCTTGCGGCGCTATCTCAACTCACCCTGAAAAAACACCTATTGACAGAAACCAGGATGTTCCGGGATGTTTCCGGCGCGGCCCGGTGGTCGGGCCGCCGTGATGTGCGATTGGGGTGCGTTTCGTGGTGATCAAAAGGCGTGAGGTGTACGACCGGGACCAGGCCGCCGCGCGGCTTGGGGTACCGAGGCCGGAGTTCCGCTGGGCGGCGGCCTCGGGGGTGGTACCGACCCCGGACGCGGGGCCGGGGCTGTGGTCGCGGGCGGCGGTGGAGGCCATGGACGCGGAGGCGGTCCGCGCCTGCCTGGGGGACGGCCCGCTCTTCGGCTGGCAGGGCGCCGCCCGCCTGGCCGAGGCCCTCGGCACCCCCAACCCAGACCCCGGCTGCGGCGGCCCGAAGGCGGTGAGCGTGGCGGCGCTGGTGGAACTGGCGAAAGACGGGCTGCTCACCACCTTGTCCGACCGCGTCAACGAACTGCTGCTCGCCCCGGCCGAGGTGGACGCGCTCGCTGCCCGCCCGGACCTGCGCCGACTGCTGGCCCACGCGGCGCCGCTCGGCCCGGACCAGGCCGCGCAGCGGCTTCGCGTTCGCCGTACCGACCTCGACCACATGGCCCGCCTCGGGTGGCTGCTCCCCACCGAGACGGTGCGGGTCAAGTTCGGCGCGGCCCGGGGCGGTACGGTCCGCGTCCCGCTCTACCGGGCCGGCGACGTCGACCGGATCCCCGAGGAGCATCCGGAGGTGGACTGGCCCGCCCTGCGGGCCCTCGGGAAGGGGAAGCGCTCGCCCCTGGCCCGCCTCGCCGCTCCCGTGGGCGGTGCGCAGTGACCGGCGAGTGGGAGTACGGCCGGTACTGGGACATGGATGCGTACTTCGGCCCGGCGGTCGGGGAGGCCCTGCGTGGGGCGCACGTCGCGGGGGTCGGCTACCTCGCCGTGGCGCACCTGGTCCGCGCGGAGGCCGGGCGGGGCCTGGTCCGGTTCAGCGTCGTGAACACCTCGGACCGCTACGTCATCCACACCGCGCAGTACCCGGCCGACGCGTTCGAGTCTCGGCAGGCGTCCATCCGACTGGCACGGGACGGGTACGGAACGGTCCTTTGGGACGAGTGCGAAACAGACTGCTGGACCGCCCTGGCACTCCCCGAACCGGCCGAGGAGTGGTGAACGAGGACGAGGCGCAGCGAAGTATTTGAGTGCGGGTTCAGGCTTTTTCTGGGGCGTGGCCCAGGGTGCCACACGGTGCCCCGCGCCGCCCTCCGGGCCCTGGCGGGCCCTGCGGGCGAAATTGCCGGGCGCCCTTCGGGCGCGTTCACCGGCAATTTCGGTCCGCTGACGCGGACCGCTTTTTGCCGGACGCCTGCGGCGCTTTATCCGGCAAAAAATTTTTGGCCCTGCGCCTTCGGCGCGCACCGGGCCAAAAAGCGCGGGGCACCGCGCGGCCTCCTGGGACACGCCCCAGAAGCCCAAGCGGAAGGCCGCCCCCATGACCATGACCATGCCCGCCCACATGACGCTGATCTACTGCTCGCAGTGCCCGGCCGATGCCCCGTCCTCGTACCGCGCGCAGCCGGACCGGCTGTTCCGGTGTCTGGCGTGTGGGCACCTGCTCGATGTGCGGGACCTTGAGTTGGACCCTGAGGAGTCGTGGGCCATCTCCCGGGACGGTCTGCTCGGCTACACCGTCGAAGAGCCTGAGGCGGTCGCGTACGGCCTCGACGGGGCCTTTGCGGCGGTGAACCGGGGCGCTGCCCTCGTCCTGGACGGACTCACCCTGTCCGAGGCGGAGGCCAAGGCGGTGACCCTCGCTGTGTGCGCGGTCCTGACCACCCTGGAGAACCCCGCCGCGACCCTCGACGACGTCACCCGGTCCTGCTTCGAGTCCCCGGCCCCCGAGATGGCGGCCCGCTTCGGATGGCGGGTCAAGCCTGCGGCGCCGGAGCACACGTGCCCGGTGTGCGGGAGCGGGGTGATCCTCGCGAGTCGCGGGTGGGCCTCGTGCGCGAGCGCGGATTGCAAGTGGGGTGACATGGCCTGCGAACTGCCGGGCGCGCTCCCGGGGTGGGAGCGGTGAGAGGCGGGCGGATAGGCCGGATAGGTGAAAGGGGCGGCGGACTCGCCGCCTCTTTTGTATGCCTAATGGGGGTTAATGGACAGCCCTGCGGGCTGGCCCGCCCCCTATGTGCCCTTCGGGCACGGGCGGGCAAGGAGAGCTGCCCTTCGGGCAGGTCGCTTCGCTCCCGGGCCCCTTTGAAGGCGCTTCGCGCCGGGGCCCGCCCCTGCGGGGCAAAGGAAGAAACCCTCTCGGGCCGGGCCGGGTGGGCCCGCCGCGGGCCCGCTCCAGCCGCTGCACGGCTCCCTGTGCGCGCCGCGCAGCCGTCGCGGCCCCCTCGCCGCGAAGCGGCCTGAGAGACGCTCAGCTTGTCGTTTATCCAGTTCGGCGGGGTTTGGTCCCGATTTTGTGGTGTGCTGGTCGGGTGTAGGGCTCGCCGGTGGCGAGGACGCGTCCGACGTCGTAGCGGGTGGCGGGACGCTGGTTCTTCGAGCCGGGAGGTCGGCCGGGGCCCGGGCGGGTCGGTTTTGGTGCACGGGCTGGTGTGCCGGTCCGCGCGTGCAGGTTCCTGAACCCTCTGCGGACGCGGGCCGGTGTCAGCCTGTTCGGTTCCGCTGGCTTCTCCCACGGCCGGCGGAGGTCGGCGGCCAGCGGGCGGGCAAGGCGGAGCTGGGCATGTGCGGCCAGGATGATCCAGGTCCAGCGGTCTGCCGCGTCCGAGCTGCGGAGCCGGGGCTTGGTCCAGCCGAGGGTCTGTTTGAACAGGCGGAAGGTGTGCTCGAGGTCGAATCGTCGGAGGAAGGACTGCCAGCAGCGGTCGACGTCCGCGGTGGTGGCGCCGGTGCCCGACCACCACAGCCAGACCGGCTTGTTGACCCCGCCGCTGGGCAGTTTCTCCACGGTCAGGCGGATGACGGTCCCCTCGATCACGGGCAGTTCAGCCCCGTGGGCGAGCCAGGCGGCCCGCCGGGTCAGCCTGGGGTGCAGCCGGTCCCACGCCCGCGCGGTCGCATTCCCGTAGAGGCGGGTGTCCGTGGCCGTCACGACATGCTCAGAGCCCCAGGTCTCGGGCTGGCCGAAGACGAACTCGCCGCCGTGCCTCGGTGGGCGTCCGCCGGCGGGATGCTGCCTGTGGAACTCCTCGCGGGTGGGAGCCGGCCGGCACATCACCCGGTCCGAACGCATCCGTCCCAGGATCTCGACGGGCAGGCCGGCCAGCAGGTGAGCGATGCGCGGAGCGTCGTATCCGGCGTCCAGCACGACCAGGATGTTCGGGTCGCCTGGCTTCCACTGGCCCGCTGCAACGAGTCGCTCGAGGACCTCGCGAATCTGGAACGTGGTCACCGCTGCCACGTCAGCGCCGGGCCGGAGACGGACCGCATCGAGCACTGCCGTCCACGAGGTGCGGCCGCTCTCCAGCGCGGCCACTACCGAGTACGGCCAGCCGGGCACCATCTGGTGTTTGCCCACGCCACGGCCGAAAGTGTGGCAGAAGGCCCGGTCAGCGCAGGTATTGGCGTCCGGCCTCAGCCACGGCGAGACGTCCACCGCCAGGACCAGCCTGCCGTCCGCCGCCCTCGGCAGTGGCATCCCGGCCAGGGCCCGGCGCAGCCGGGCGACATCGATCCGGCCCTGGTTGAGACCGCCGTACAAACCACCGTGACCACGGCGGTGTTCAGGCGCGAGCGCGAGATCTACGAGCGTCCGCACCGGTCCGTCCGTGCACAGCAACGCGTCGCACAACTCGAACAAGGCATCGCCCCGCACGGTCAGACACGCGTACAACTCCGACCGGAAGTGTGACACTTCCGCGAACGCGTCCCGCAGGACGTCCTGCTCCATCAGACTCATGACCACGGCCTTCGCGCTGATCCGCTCTGTGACGGAGCCCAGGATCAAGCGAAGGCCGCCTTCGCGTCCGCTGAACTGCGAAAACGCCGACCAAGTGCGAGTCGCGTTCGACATCGGACCATAAACGACAAGCTCAGTGCCTGATTGGATACTTCGAAAGCGCAGGTCGGGCCGTACATGTGACGGCAGGGGCAACAGCTACCGTTCCGTTTTGGAGTCTCGGTGACGCTGAAGGCGAACGACGGGGTCGGCGTCAGGATCGGCGCCCTGTGTTACTCGGGCGCCGGTAGGGGGCGGAGCCTCGGGCCTGCGGCTTCGGTACAGATGGGGGGGGGGGGGGGGGGGGGGGGGGGACCATCGGGGAGGTATCGGGTGCCGGCTCGTGGGGTCCGATACTGATGACTCCTGATGGCCCTTCCTGGGTCGCCGCCTGCCGTTGACGCCGGAAGACTCGATACGCAAGTGCCCCCGCGTGCTGTTGCCCTGTCACGGCTGTGGAGGGCTGCGTACTGCCCGGAAGCGGGCACGAATCAGGCGAGGATCATGATCTCTGTCATTTCGCGTGGCGCCGCTGTCGCGCTCGCACTCTCCATGACCGCCCTCGCGGGCCCGGCCTTCGCGACCGGCGTCGGTGGTGCCGCCACCGGTTCGACCCCTCACAAGAGCTGCGACCCGATCACCCTCACCACCAACGAGGCCAAGTTCACCCTCGTCGATCTCGGCGCACCCGGAGAGGGAATCGGCGACCTGACTGTCATCACCGCCAACCTGCTCTCGAACGAACGCCCCGTCGGCACCTTCGCTGCGACCTTCACGAAGGTCATGCAGGAGCCCAGCGACAAGACCACCGTCGGCGGCGGGGTCTTCGAACTCGAGGACGGACAGGTGTCATTCGCCTCCAAGCAGACCTTCCCCAACAAGGGTCCGTAAAGTTAACGGTGGTTTTGGGTTGTTGGGGGTTCAGCGACGGGCGGCTGAGAGCCGGCCGTCGAAGGTGATGTCGAAGGCGTTCAACGCGGCCTTCCACCGCTGGGTCCAGCGTTTGCGTCCCTGGCCGGTGGGGTCGAGGCTCATGATGGCCATGTAGACGCACTTGATGGCGGCCTGCTCGTTCGGGAAATGCCCGCGGGCCCGGACGGCCTTGCGGATCCGCGCGTTCACCGACTCGATCGCGTTCGTCGTGCAGACAATCCGCCGTATCTCGGTATCGAACTGCAGGAACGGCACGAACTCAGCCCACGCGTTCTCCCACAACCTCACGATCGCCGGGTACTTCCGGCCCCATTCCTCCTGGAACTCCAGGAACCGTTCCATGGCGGCGTCCTCGGTCGGCGCGGTGTAGACGGGCTTGAGCGCCTTCGAGATCTTGTCCCAGTCCTGCCGGGCCGCGTAACGGAACGAGGCCCGCAGCAGGTGAACGACACAGGTCTGCGTGATCGCCTGCGGCCAGACGGCTCCGATCGCGTCGGGCAGCCCCTTCAGGCCGTCGCAGACGACCATGCAGACGTCCTCCGTGCCGCGGTTTTTGATCTCGGTGAGAACCTGGAGCCAGTACTTGGCACCCTCGCCCCCGTCGCCGGCCCAGAGCCCCAGGATCTCGCGAGTACCCTCGACGGTGACCGCCAGGACCACGTAGACCGGCCTGTTCGCGACCTTCCCGTCCCGCAGCTTCACGTGGACACAGTCAATGAACAGAACCGGGTAGACCGAGTCGAGAGGCCGACTCTGCCATTCGTTCATGCCGTCGATCACCTTGTCCGTGATCGTGGAGATGGTCGTCTTGGAGACCTCGGCGCCGTAGACCTCCGCGAGGTGGGCGGCGATCTCCCCGTGGGTCAGACCGCGGGCGGAAAGCGAGAGCACCATCTCGTCGACGCCGGTCAGCCGACGCTGCCGCTTCTTGACGATCTGCGGCTCGAACGAGCCCTCCCGGTCCCGCGGGACCTCGAGCACGACCGGGCCGACCTCGGTCACCACCGTCTTCGATCGGGTCCCGTTCCGGGTGTTGCCCGAGCCGGCCTTCTCATGCTTCTCGTGCCCGGGGTGGTCGGTGATCTCACCTTCCAGGGCCGACTCGAGGATCCTCTTCGTGAGCTGCTGCAGCAGACCACCCTGGCCCGTCAACTTGATCCCGTCGGCCTTGGCCCGGTCCACCAGCTGACTGATCAACTGGTCGTCCAGAACCTCCGGCGCAAACCCGGACGGCTGCACCT
>NZ_JAPEOX010000009.1 GCF_026340675.1 Streptomyces sp. NBC_01264 | reverse complement strand
ACCACAAGCGGGTCGCCAGACTCATGCGGGCGTCCGGGATCGAAGGAGTCCGGTTGCGCCGCCGGCACCGCACCACCGTCCCCGACCCGACCGCGGCCAAGGCGCCGGACCTGATCGGCCGCGACTTCACCGCCGAAATCCCGAACACGAAGTACGTCGGCGACATCACCTACCTGCCCATCGACGGCGGGAAGTTCTGCTACCTGGCGACCGTCATCGACCTCGCCTCGCGCCGGTTGGCCGGCTGGGCGATCGCCGGCCACATGCGCGCGGACCTCGTCACCGACGCCCTGGCCGCAGCGATCCGCACGCGCGGCAGCCTTGCCGGATCGATCATGCACACCGACCACGGAGCCCAGTACACGAGCAGGGCATTCGCCGAAGCCTGCAGGTCAGCAGGGGTCCGGCGAAGCATGAGCGCGGTCGGGTCCAGCGCGGACAACGCACTCGCCGAGTCCTTCAACGCGACCTTCAAACGCGAAACCCTGCAGGGACGAAAGAGCTGGCCAGACGAGTGCGAAGCCCGACTCGACGCCTTCCGATGGCTGACCCGATACAACACCCGACGCCGACACTCCCGCCTCGGACAACGATCACCGATCGCCTTCGAAAACGCCCTCCACCTCACACCAACTACGCTGACACCAGCCGCATAACCCGTGTTCAGGATTCGGGGTCAAGGCCCGGGTTCGTGTCGTCCAGCACGCCGTCGTATGCGAATCACCGTTACCCGGTGGAGATCATTTCGCACTGTGTGTGGCTGTACTTCCGCTTCCCGCTCTCCTTCCGTGAGGTGGAGGAGATGATGCTCGAGCGGGGCGTGATCGTCTCGTACGAGAGCATCCGCCGGTGGTGTCTGAAGTTCGGCCAGGCCTACGCCAACGCGCTGCGCCGCAGGCGCCCGCAGCCCGGCGACAAGTGGCATCTCGACGAGGTGTTCATCAAGATCGGCGGGAAGCAGAAGTACTTGTGGCGGGCCGTCGATGCCGACGGAAACGTCCTGGACATCCTGGTCCAGAGCCGGCGTGACAAGGCTGCGGCCAGGCGTTTCTTCCGTCGGCTCCTCACCTCCACCGGGCAGGTACCCCGGGTGGTCGTGACCGACAAGCTGAGGTCGTACGGGGCGGCGCACCGGGAAGTGATGCCCTCCGTGGAGCACCGTGCCCACAAGGGCTTGAACAACCGGGCCGAGAACTCCCACCAGCCAACGAGGCAGCGGGAACGCGCGATGAAAGGGTTCCGCAGCCCGGGTGGGGCGCAACGGTTCCTGGCCGCGTTCACCGGAATCTCACCCCACTTCCGGCCCCACCGGCACCTGATGACCGCCGGCGGCCACCGCTTCGAGATGATGATCCACTTCACCGTCTGGAACCAGATCACCGGCAGCACGAGGAGCCTGCTTGCC
This sequence comes from Streptomyces sp. NBC_01264, assembly GCF_026340675.1. Lineage (NCBI taxonomy): Bacteria > Bacillati > Actinomycetota > Actinomycetes > Kitasatosporales > Streptomycetaceae > Streptomyces > Streptomyces sp. NBC_01264. Next base: position 49,945 of record NZ_JAPEOX010000009.1, on the reverse strand, counting down.
GCGGCCTGAATTACGCCCTCTACCAGGCCCTGGCACACCCTGACGCGCAATCAAACGATCACGCCGCCGACAACGTGACAGTGCCCTGACACAAGCAGTTTCGCCTGATCTGTCTGCATGAATTTCTGTGTTCGCTTGAAGGGGTTCATGTTCTGGGGGGCATGGATGGGAGCGGTCGTGGGGCATGAGCCTCACGTCACGCAGAGTGCTTCGGAACGGACAACATGGCTGCTCAACATGGCAGGCGCGGTCGAACAAACCATCAGCTGCGGCATCGGGCGTCCGTGGTGCGCGGAACGCTCGTGTTCCTGGCGCTCGCGGACTGTGCACTCGCCGGCACGACAGCCGCTGCGAGCACCTTCCCCACCGTCGGGGACACGACCGCGCACGCGATGGTGGCCGCGGATCCCCGCCCGATTAACGGATGCGAGTCCGCCCCGTGGGCCAACTCGTGCGACACGCCACCCGACAACCCCCTTGACCCTCCTCACCCCGACAGACACGAAGGCCCCCACGGCCCCCATGGCCACCCCGGGCCTCTAGGACCCACCGGCCCACAAGGCCCCGCCGGCGCCCCAGGCGCACCCGGTTCCCCAGGTGCGCCTGGCGCGCCGGGGGCCCCGGGCTCACCCGGTCCGGCGGGTGCGACCGGCGCTGCCGGCGCGGTGGGGCCGGCCGGTCCGGCAGGGGCAACTGGCGCGGAAGGGCCGCCAGGTGCGACCGGTGCAGCGGGCACTGCGGGAGCCCAGGGTCCAGCAGGCGCGACCGGAGCTACCGGATCTACGGGTCCAGCAGGTCCGGTGACAACACAAAGTATTTTCGGGGCGCCTGTAATTCTCAGCCCTGGGGGTAGTGGTACTGCCTTTGCGACCTGCCCCGAAGGAACTAAAGTTACAGGGGGCGGCTATACCCTTAGTCCCACCGTGGAAGGGGGAGACCTTTACCCCACGGTTAACATTGCCTATAGTTCTCCCGTGCCGATCATCCCGAATTCTCAAGGTGTCGGATGGACGGTTGCTGCGGAGAATCAAGAGTCCTTCGTTGTCGTGCTCGGTGCAGTTGCTGTGTGCGCATCCAGCTGAGTGCAACTGTCACGTTGTCGGGGGCGGTCTGGGATGATCTTGGGGTTTCCCCCGGCCCTGTCCCGCCCTGGTGCACCCTCAGACGATCACACCCTCGATAACGTGACAGCACCCGCCGGCATGCCCGCGACGGTCTGAGCAACCAGCCGCCGACGACCCCCGCACGGCCTGACGCGCAATCAAACGATCACACCACCGACAAGGTGACAGCACCCGGGTGGGGGCCAGGCGCACCCGCCAGTCGCGATCGTGTTCACCCGTAGCCCGATGGGCGATGTGGTGGGTGGAGCCGTTCGGTGGATGGAGTTCGGGCACGTGGCCCGTCATCGTTGGTGCCCTCAACGCGGCATACCACATCCTGCGAGCTCCGCCGACTGCTCCGCACGCGTCGGTGCTCGCCGGTTGGGGAGTCCATCCCGGACGCTGCCATCAGCTTAAGGATGTCGGAGATGATGCGAAGGTCCGTTACCGCCACGACCACTTTGGTCATGGCAGCAGCAGGTGTTCTGGCGACCCCGGCTGTAGCCGGTGCCGCCGCCGAGACACCCACCCATTGCGTGCTCCGCAACAACATTGTCACGTTCGCGAACAAGTGTTACGGGAGTCTTCCCGAAGCCATCAAGGACGCGACGTCCGGCAAGATCATTGCCAGCTCGGCGGAAGCCGCTGCGATGCCGAACTCCCTGGTGAAGAGGATGGAATCTGCGAATCCGCAGATCGCCGGGATAGCCTTCGCCGGCTCCACGTACGCCGGCTCAAGCGCCATCTTCGTCGGTCCGCACTCCTGCCGAACGAAGGGGACCAGTTGGACGATTAACTTCAGCCCGCTGGAAAAAAAGTTCGGATCCAGACCGGCTTGGGACAATCGGTTCAATTCCACGATCGGGATGAACGGATGCTCCAGCGGCCTGGCCCAAGACGCCAATTACAGCGGGGCGCACCTGCAGTCCCGGATGCCCAGAACCACGACTGCGGAAGGGTCGATTCCCTTCAACACCTACAGCTCCATCCGCTTCGGCTACACGCCCACGCCGGAGGAGTTCGTCTCGTCCTGCAACGCTGGCGGGGCGCTCCTCGCCTGTATTTTCATAGCGGATCCAGCCATCACCTACAAGAACGGCCCCAAGGTCCTCACCGCACGCCCGGTGAACTGCTCCGACACCGCACAGACCATGACGGTGTGGGCAGGTCACACGTGGACCAACAGCTCCAGTTTCACGTTCGGGGTCACCACGTCGTACGGGATCACCGGCAAGTGGCCCGGGGTCGAGGCGAAGCTCGAGCAGGCCATCAAGACGGAGACCTCGTGGGAGAGTTCCGAGACCACCAGGTTCGAGGAACAGGTGCCCACCAATGTTCCCGGCAAATCATCCATGCAGCTCTATCACTCGCCCGTGATCCGAGTGATGAGCGGAATGGCCGTCATGAGGATCGGCGACGCGGCGACCGAGCTCCCGTGGTCCCGCGAGGAAGCAGTGCCCACCGGTGCAGGATTCACCGGCGCGTGGACGTGGATTCCCGGCGGCCTGTCCGCAGGTGACTGCATCTCCGAATAGAGAAGTCAGCGAAGGGGAAAAGGCACTGTCACCTTGTTCGGCGGTCTGGGATGATCTTGAGGTTATGGGTGTCCGAGAGGGGTGTGGGTCATCGCGCATTGCGTGTGGCCGTACTTCCGCTTCCCGCTCTCCTTTCGCGAGGTGGAGGAGATGATGCTCGAGCGGAGCGTCGTCGTCTCCTACGAGACCATCCGGCGCAGGGCTGATGTCAATCCCCTGGAAACGTAGAGTCCTCTTCTATGCGGCTTCGGCCCTCTGGTGGGCTTGGCAGCGTTGCTGTCTGATCTTCTGCTCGAACTCCGCGGGCGGGAGTCCGCCGGCACGGGTGTGGCGGCGTCTGGTGTTGTAGAAGTCGGCGATCCAGGTGGCGATCTTGATCCGGGCCTCGGCCCGGGTCGTGAACCGGTGCCGGTGGATGTACTCGACCTTGATCGTCGAGTTGAACGCCTCGGCGGCGGCGTTGTCGAAGCAGGACCCCACCCGGCCCATGGACTGGACCACACCGAGGCGGTCGCACAGGCTGTTGTAGGCGGCGGAGGTGTATTCGCTGCCCCTGTCGCTGTGGAAGATCACTCCGTCCACGGCGCCGCCCCGGGTCGCGGTGGCCATCCGCAGGGACGCGCTCACCAGGGCCGCGTCGTGGTGAGCGTCCATGGCATAGCCGAGGCAGCGGCGGGAGAACAGGTCGATGACGGTGGCCAGATACAGCTTGCCCTCGCCGGTGTCGATCTCGGTCATGTCTCCTACCCAGAGCACGTCGGGAGCGATCGCGTCGAAGTGCCGTCCGACCAGGTCACGGGCGGCACGCCGCTTGCCCTGCCGGGTCAGGTTCCGGCGCTTCTTCGGCTCACGGCCGTACCAGCCCTCCTCCGCCATGACCTCGGCGACGGTGTTCACCGACACCTGCCAGCCCTCCGCCCACAGATCGAGCGTGATCCTGGGCGAGCCGTACGTCTGGCCCGAGGCGTCGAAGAAGTGCTTGATCCGCTCGGTCAGCGCAGCCCGTCTGACCTCACGCTTCGTCGGATTCGCGGGCCTGCCGCGCCACTTGTAGTACCAGGCCGGTGACACGCCCAGCGCGCGGCAGGCCACGGTGTGCGGGATCTTCTCCTCGGTCCTGCAGTCACTGATCACCCCGACGAGCACCGCCGGGTCCGTCTCAGCTACTTCACCCACAGGACCATGCATCGCTTGAGGACATCACGCTCCATCCCCAGCTCCACGGTCTCCTTGCGCAGCCGCTGATTCTCCGACCGCAGACGGGCCAGTTCCTCCCGCTCGGACTCCTCCAGCGGGCCCGTACCCATTTCCGCCGCCCCGCGGGCCCTACTCACCCAGGTCTGCAGCGTCCCCTCGTGCACACCCAGATCCCGAGCAACCTCCGCCGCCGGCTTCCCGGTCTCCAACACGATCCCCACAGCCCCGTCACGGAACTCCGCGTCATAGCTACGTCGCTTCCCCACCCTCAACTCCTTATCGGGTCACGACTCCACGCTACGAGGGGAAGGCCAATCCGCGGTCAAGGCCCGCACCCAGGCCATCAACCAGCTCAAAAGCATCCTGGTCTGCGCCGACCCGGCGCTACGCGAGGACCTCGCCGGACTGGCCAACCCCCACCTGATCAAGCACTGCGCAGGGCTGGACGACCTCGGCTCCGCGGGCCCGGCTGGCGCCGCCCGCCACACGCTGCGGCTGCTGGCCCGCCGTATCCAGCACCTGACCGAGGAGATAGACGACCTGGTCAAGCGGATAACCCAGGCCTTGAAGAGCAGCCGTCCCGCTTTGCTCGAGGTGCGCGGTATCGGCCCGGACAGCGCCGCAGCCCTGCTGATCGCGGCCGGTGACAATCCCGAACGCCTCACCAGTGAGGCCGCCTTCGCTGCCTTGTGCGGGGTCAGTCCCGTCGAGCAGTCCTCCGGTAAGACCCAGCGTCGCCGGCTCAACCGCGGCGGCGACCGCCTGGCCAACGCCGCCCTTTACCGCGCCGTCCTGTCACGCCTGCGCTGGGACCCACGTACCCAGGACTACCTGCAACGGCGCACAGCCGAAGGCAAGACCAAGCGGGAGATCATCCGATGCCTGAAGCGCTACGTCGCACGAGAGGTGTACAAACTCCTCGTCCCCGCCATCACGCCCAGTGAGCCGGCGGCCCCCGCCTCAACCACCCCTTGACATCCATAGGGGCATCAGTACCGTGACGGACCGAGGTTATGGTCCGCCTACGGTGGTCTCCGTGGGGGGGACAGCATCAACCGTGCACAGGGGTAGGGGCTTGATTATTGCAGTGCATGCACCGGTGTCGAGGCCGATTCGCAGTGCGGTGGTTGGGGCGTTGAGATCAACACTGGCAGAGGGTTCGATGTTAGTTATTTCTGTCGAGCCTCCAGGGTCTATGACGATCCTGGATGAAGTGCAGCCAGTGCATGTAACACTGTAAAAATTTTGAGTCTTATTTACAATGGTGTACGGCTTTGTTTCGCGGTGAGGCGTCGGATCAGATTCGGCGGCATGCGCCATCCCGATTGACGTGAACGTAAGCCATGGAATGATTGCGAGCGCAATGAGGGTTTTCATGTGATTCATTTTGTTAATTCTTTGCCGCTTTGTCTGGAAAACAGTCATGTGCTGGCCCGGTAACCGTAGAGTTCCAGGCGGTAGGTAGACGTCAACTCTGGATCTTTGTGAGTCGTCGCGCTAGGTACGCAAAGGCACCTCCACGGGCAGGTCGGCGGGCGTTGTCACGTTGTCGGCGGCGTGATCGTTTGATGGTGCGTCAGGGGTGAGCCGGGGCCTGGAGGGGCCGGGGTTCAGACCATGGCGGGCATGCCGGCGGCGCCGGTGATGTGGTTCCAGATCTGAAGCGGACGGTCATTTCGAGGCGGTGGCGGGCGTTGCGCTCCACCCGGGGCTGCGGAACCCCTTCATCGCGCGTTCGCGCTGACGGGTGGGCTGGTGGGAGTTCTCTGCCCGGTTGTTCAACCCTGTATGGGAGCGGTGTTCCACCGAGGGCATCACCTCGCGGTGCGCTGCCCCGTACGACTTCAGTTTGTCGGTGACGATCACCCTCGGGACCTGCCTGGTGGTGGTGAGGAGCCGGCGGAGGAAGCGCCTGGCCGCCGGCTTGTCCCGCCGGTTCTGGACCAGGATGTCGAGCACGTTGCCATGGGCGTCGACGGCCCGCCACAGGTACTTGTGCACCCCGCCGATTTTGATGAAGACCTCGTCGAGATGCCACTTGTCGCCGGGCTGCGGGCGCCGGCGGCGCAGCGCGTTCGCGTAAGCCTGGCCGAACTTCAGACACCACCGGCGGATGGTCTCGTAGGAGACGACGACGCCCCGCTCGAGCATCATCTCCTCAACCTCGCGGAAGGAGAGCGGGAAGCGGAAGTACAGCCACACGCAATGCGCGATGATCTCGGCCGGGGGTGGTTCGCGTACGACGGCGTAGCGGACGGCATGCTCGGACCCCTCCCCGGACGGACAACCCGAAGATTATCCCAGACCGCCACCGGCAACGTGACAGCACCACCCCCGATAGTCAGCTGCTTATTTCGCGAATGGATTTTGCAGAATAAGCAGCTGACTTATTGAGGATTTCCTTGTTGTTGTTAAACTGGCGGGTTCTGGAGGCCGAAGGTTCCAGCGGGAGTGTTATTAGCGGTGCTGGTGGAGGTGACGAAGGTGTAAGGGCGCCCTCCGACGATTGCGAGAGTCGGGGGCTGGTTGTAGACGTTTTGACCTGGGTGTAGAAGGCTGAATGATACTCGAGTATCCCTATTATTGCGGGCGTCGTGAATGGTAGCCGAAAGGGTGAATCGTGGTGGTTCAATGGCGGAAATGCATGCGCCTGCGCTCTGTCCATTTCCTAGGCTTCCGCCGTCGTCAGGATCATTTCGGTTGTTGCTGATGAAGCCAGGAGTCACATTGGCGAGAGCAGAGTTTGCGTCGTTGATGTCTGAGGTCCACTCGAAATTTTCCATGGTCAAGTTGCCGGTTGTGTCCAGGTTCTGAATTCCGGCGCACATGTTCCATTGGTATGGATAGTCTGATAGGCCCCGCACGTTGTGTCCTGAGCCGGTGGTGGCGTTGTTGCCGTATTTGATGCTGCCGCAGGCGTTGTGGTTGTGGTTGCCTTCGACGTGGATGTAGCAGATGTTGCTTTTCCCGTCTTTGTCCTTGCCGTCACTGTTGGCGTGTGCGGTGGTGGCGAGGCTGGTGAGGGCGAGTAGGGCTGTGGCGGTGGCGAGTGCGGTGCGTGTGTAGCGCATTCGGCTTTCCTTTTTTCTGGTCTGTGTGGCTGTTGTATTTTGGTTGAGGTGTGGTGGTGGGGTGGGGAGGCTTGGCCGTTCGGTCGGGTGAATTGGGTGAGTGTCTTAATTCCAGGGTCTATCTTTGAATTCAGAATGATGCAGGCAAGCGGAGGGGCTGGTCCTGGAGGCGGAGCCGGAAGGACCTGGGTGGGGAGCAGAGCAAGCCTGCCCAACGGGCCGAAGGCCCTGAACCCCGTGAAACGGGGTCACTCTGGCCCGCGGAGCGGGCCGTTCGGGGTGGAGCGAAGCGGAACCCCGAACTAGTCCGGAGCGAAGCGCAGGACTCCGGCCCGAAGGGCCGGCTCTTGCTCGGAGCGAAGCGGAGAGCCGGGCCGAAGGGCCCGGCCGAGCGCAGCGAGGCCGTTTGAGGGGCCCCGCGTTTTCCGGACAGCTGCCAATTAGTTAATTCAGGCTGCGATCTGCTGGTTCAGGTACTCGTCGTGGACCTCTCGTGGGGTCCGGTATCCGAGTCCTGAGTGACGGCGCTTCGTATTGTAGCGGACCTCTATGTAGCGGGCGATGTCGCGGTAGGTGTGTTCGCGGGTGGGGTAGATGGTCCGGTGGACACGTTCATTTTTCAGGGTCGCGAAGAATGATTCTGCCATGGCGTTGTCGTAGCAGATTCCGGTTCGTCCAACGGATTGCCGGATTCCCAGTTCGGTCAGTGTATGGGCGAACTGGGCCGAGGTGTAATTGCTGCCGCGGTCCGAGTGGAAGATGGCGTCTTCGGCGAGTGGATGGTTGCGTGCCATCATTTTGATGGCTGATTCGATGAGTGGGGTCTTGTAGTTGTCGTCCATGGCCCACCCGATGACGGCTTTGGTGTGGCAGTCGATGACGGTGGCGAGGAATACCCAGCCTTCCCAGGGGATGGGTCTGGCACTTGCATCTTGGGGGGGGTGGGCGTGCGCGTTGGGGGAGGCGCGGCTGCGTTGGCCCTGGAGACGGAGCCGTAAGGACCCGGGTGGGGGAGCGGTCCCCAAGTCCGGAGCGAAGCGCAGGACTCCGGCCGAAGGCTGGCACCAGGGCGGCGAAGCCGGCCAGCTTTCTTCCGCTTCGCTCTAGAAAGCTGGCCGAAGCCTGCGAAGCGGGCGCCCGCCCGCCCGCCCCGCGAGGCGGGGGCAATGACGTTGTACGCCGCGCCAGTTGGAACACTGCCCGGAAGGTTCGGGGCGTCTCAGACCACGGCGGAGTGTTCCGCCACCCGCTGCGCTTCAAGCGACTGCGCCTCGATGTGACTGCGGCAGACGTACCGCGCTTCGGCCAGGGCCCTGCTGCCGCGGCCGGTTGACGCGGATCCGCGTGTGGCAGTCCGAGGTTCAGTGGGAGTGGAAGCGTGCCGAGCGCACGCGAACATCGTCGTCAACGCCGCGGTTGCCGTCGCCACGACTGACGGGAAGGCTAACGCCTCCATCCCGCGGACCCCGAGGGGGCTGCGCGGATGAAACCCCGGGCGGGCCAGGGTGTCCTGGCCGAGGAGGCCGGCCGCACCGGCGGCCGGGGACCATTCGGCAAGGGAAGTCGGTTGTCGCAAATTCCGGGGGAATCTCAGCATTATCCGGGGATAGTGTATGTGATGGTGATGTTTGCGGGGTTTGTGGTGTTTGTTGGTGCGGTTCCGTTGGTGGGGGTGAGTGAGGAGCCGCCGCCTCCTCCGCCGCCGCCCAAGGCTTCATTTCCGAATCGAATGGTGTCGCCGCCACCGCCTCCGCCGTAGAGTCCGCCTCCGCCGCCGCCCCCTCCGGTTCCGCCGCCGTTGCCGCCCGCTCCGAGAACTCCGGGGAGGCCACGGGGTGTTCCTCCGGTGCCGCCGGCGTTCATGGTGCCGGCTTGTCCGCTGGTGCCGCCACCGCAGGGGTTGGCGCCTCCTGGCATGCCTGCGTTACCTCCGGGCGTAGCTTCAGGACAGGGCTGACTCGTATTCAGAGTCGGGGTGCTGACTCCGCCGCCGCCTGCTGCCACGATTTGGCGTGATTGTAGGCTTCCCTGGCTTCCTGGGGCGGTTGTGCGGATGTCGCTTGCGCCTCCGCCTCCTCCGCCTTCAAAGCTGTTGCCGCCTCCGTTGAATCCGCCGATGCAGGGTAGGGTGGGTACACGGCAATTGCCCGTGGTGGGGGTGCCGCCGACGAGTACGTAGAAGATTCTGGTTGGGGGCACGCTGAGAGTGCCTGTGACCTCTGCGCCAAGCCCGCCCGCGGCTCGATATGCGCTGGCGCCGCTGGCGCCCGTAGCGGAAACGTTCACCGATTGCACACCTTCCGGAATCTGGAAAGTGTAGCTTCCTGCAATGTTGAAGACGCATTGGGCGCTGTTCCCGCTGACGACGCTGCATTGTGGTTGAGAGAGCGGTGGGTTCAGGGCTGCGAGCCCAACAACGTGTCCGGTGCCGGTGGTGTTGTTGTCTCCGATGATCATGCTTTCGCAGGAAATGTTGTCGTTGTTGCCGCTGTTAACGATATTGCATTTTTTATCGCCGTGTTCGGGGTCGCTGGTGTCGGCGTAGGCGATGGTTCCCAGGCTGCTGAGTGCGAGGAGTGTTGTGGTGATGGCGAGTGCCGGGCGTGTGGAACGCATCCGAGTTTCCTTTTTCTGTTGGGTGTGGTTTTTGAATTTTGGGTGGGATGTGGTGGTGGGGTGGGGGAAGCTTGGCCGTTCGGTTGGGTGAATTGGTGGCGTGTCTTGATTCCACGGCCCCGGCGTAGTTCTCCCTTGAGTCGTTCTGCCCCGGTTTGATGTGGCTGGTTGCAGGACGAGCGCGACTTCTGACACGGCAGCTGTAGTCACGGCAGCTGTAGTTCGTGAGGCGTAGGACGTCGTCGCTGGTCAGCGTGGTGGGTGGGGTGCCTGCGGGCAGAGGTGCGGCCACCTGCATCGTGATCGTTTGTGAAGACAGATCAAGAGGCGGTGGCCGCGCAGGCCACGGTAGTACACGGCCTGTGGGTCGAGTCCTTCGAGGCCTTGATGGGCCGGGTCGCGGGCTGTTTCCCACGCCGGGAGACGCGGCTGACCTGCCGGAACATGGTTCAGGGGCTGCTGATGGTCAAGGACTCGGCGAACTGCTGGTCGCTGGCCGAGGCCATCGGCCACACCGGTCCGCACGTTCTGCAGCACTTCCTCTCCCGTGCCCGCTTCGACACCGAGGCGATACGCCGGTCGGCCGCGGCATGGACGGTGGAGCAGCTCGGCTCCATGGACGTGATGCTTGTGGTGGACGAGACGGGCGACGAGAACTCGCAAATAGGTGGTCATCCCCGGCAAGAACCCATTGTTGCCTTGACAACAGTTGTCGCGGCATTCAATCTGGAAGGGTGACAGCTTCCAGCAGCGGCCTGCGTGATCATCTCGGCTACTGGCTCCGCCGCCTCTCCGACGAAGTCCACAGCCGGTTCGAACGCGAACTCGCCCAACATGACGTGACCGTCTCCCAGTGGGCAGTCCTGATCACCGTTCACCGCGGCGACGCCACCACCACCCGGGAAGTGGCCCGGTACATGGACATCGACGCCGGCGCGGTCTCCCGCCTGGTCGACCGCCTGGCCGCCAAAGGCCTGATGACCCGCGAACCAGACCCCACATCCCGCCGCACGCTGCGGCTGGCACTGACCGACACCGGCCGCGACCTGGCCCCGCAGCTGGCCGAGATCGCCGACCGCAACGACGCCCACTTCTTCGCCAGCCTCGACCCGGCCCAGCGCCACCAGCTGGAGGAATGGATACGCCGCCTACTCGGTGAAGCCCTCCCACGGCCCACCGCACCACCAACCTCCTGAAAGACGCCACCATGAGCACCGCCCCCACCACCGCCCGCTCGGTCACCAAGACCGTCACCGTCGAGCGTCCCGTCGCCGACGTCTTCGCCTTCCTCGCCAACGCGGCCAACTGGCCCGCCTGGGCGATAGTCAACGTCAAGGCGATCGAGCCCACCGACGACCCGGACTGGTGGCTGATGGCCACCCCGCACGGCCCCGCCAGGCTCCGCATCCGCGGAAACGTAGAACTCGGAATCCTCGACCACGACTACGTCGAGGACCAGGCATCCTGGCAGGTCCCCGCCCGCGTCGTCGCCAACAGCACCGGCTCCGAATTCATGATCACCTTCTTCCAGCCCCCGGCCTTCACCGACGCCTTCTTCGACGAGCAGGTCGCCCTGGTCGATTCCGAGCTCGCTACCCTCAAGCGCATCCTCGAAACCGGCGCCTGAACCTGGCCCAACAACCCCCGCGCTACAAGCCCTTTGACGGTTCCGGCAGATCCGCCGGAACCGTCAAAGCGTTGACCTGCGTCAGTTCGTGCCTGCGGTTGAGAAACAGGCAGTTAACTTGAGTTTTATCCTCGAGGGTCGAATCGTTCTTCGAACTTGACCACTCGTGGTGGTAACTCCCGTACGGCAGGGCGGCCTTCGTCTGATCCTGTGCTCCGTCACAGAGGCACGAAATCAGCCGAAGGCCGTAGGGGTGAGTCTGCTGTATCACGATGTCCAGCGGGAGCCGTTCGGGGTGTTGTCACGCTTCCGGACGGAGTTGTACGCGTCGATGACGGCCCGTGGCGACGCACTGTTCGAGTTGACCGACGCGGTGCTGTGTGCGGACGGTCCGGTGAAGACGCTGGTCGGTCTGGCACTTGCGCCGGAGCACCGGCGTGGCCATGGAGCCCTGTATGCCGGGCTGAATCATGGGCGACTGGATGTGGGCCGGTTACGGAGGGCCCTGGTCTCTGTCCCGCTGCCGAAGGCGGCCGACGGCCGTCTGGTCCTGGCCGTCGATGTCTCGCCGTGGTTGCGGCCGGATGCGGACACCGCCCCTGAGCGGTGCTTTTGCCATACCTACGGGTACGGCGACAACAAGCATCTGATGATCCCGGGCTGGCCCTACCAGATCGTGGCCGCTCTGGAGACGGGCCGGACCTCGTGGACCGCCGTGCTGGACGCGATCCGGATCGAGCCGGGCGCCGACGTCGCCGCGGTTACCACCGCCCAGATCAGAGAGGTCGTCGATCGCCTCGTCGAAGCGGGCCAGTGGCGGGAGGGCGATCCCGACATCATGATCGTGGTCGACGCGGGCTATGACGCTCCGCGCCTGGCCCACCTGCTGGCCGACCTGCCCCTCGAGATCCTGGGCCGGACGCGATCGGACCGGGTGATGCGCCGGCCGGCGCCCTCCCGCGAGGAATTCCACCGGGACCACCCCGCCGGCGGACGCCCGCCCAGGCACGGAGGCGAGTTCGTCTTCGGCCGGCCGGACACCTGGGGCGGCGAGCAGGCGGTCACCGTCACCGACACCCGCCGCTACGGGAAAGCGACCGCGCAAGCGTGGGACCGGCTCCATCCTCGGCTGACCCGCCGGGCGGCCTGGATCGACCATTCTGCCGAGCTGCCCGTCATCGAGGGCACCGTCATCCGCCTGAAGGTCGGGCACCTGCCCTCGGGCGGAGACCCGAAGCCGGTGTGGCTGTGGTGGTCCAGGACCGGCGCCACCGCGGCTGACGTCGACCGCTGCTGGCAGGCCTTCCTGCGAAGGTTCGACGTCGAGCACACATTCCGCTTCTGGAAGCAGACCCTGGGCTGGACCCGCCCCAAGCTCCGCAGCCCCGAGGCCGCAGACCGGTGGACATGGCTCCTGGTTGCCGCCCACACCCAGCTCAATCTCGCCCGGCCGCTCGCACAGGACCTCCGGCATCCCTGGGAGAAGCCGACCCCACCCGAACGACTCACCCCCGCCCGGGTCCGACGCGGGTTCAGGAACATCCGAACCGCCACTGGTTCACCAGCCGGTGCACCCAAACCCGCCCGCCCCGGCCCCGGACGGCCACCCGGATCGAAGAACCGGCACCCCGCAGCACGCCACAACGTGGGAAGAGTCCTCGTCACAGGCCAGCCCTACCAGCGACCCGCCCACCACGAGGTCGGCACCAAACCCCGCCGAACAGGATAAAACTCAAGGTTAAGGCCGGTTGTTCAGTCCGGGATTGGGGCGCGGTGTCTGGTTCCGGTCTGGCGAATTAACGAGAAAGATGAGTTTTGCCTGTTATTCACAAGTTATGTGTGGGTTTGTGGGTATTCGGGGTGCTGTCTTGTGGTGTGTTCTGGGGTTGGCGCTGTCACGTTATCGAAATTGGCGTGACCACGTCAGGAAATCTGGGCACCTCCTCCGAGGTGTCCGACACGGAAAATCTCTCGCCTGACGATGCGATCCAGGGCGCCCACCGAAATATCCACTGACGCGTCCATGCCATACATCGATAACGTGACAGCGCCGCCACCGACCACATCACCGTCCTCGACCAAGCCCTCGCCCAGATCCCCGGATCTTCCAGTGCGAAGATCCTCATCCGCCTCGACGGGGCGGGAGCCACCCACGACCTGCACGAACACATGGAGAAGCTGACCACCACCCGACGGCGCGTCCGCTTCACCACCGGCTGGACCATCACCCCGACCGACGAGACCGCCATCGCCGAACTACCCGAACACGCCTGGGAATACAGCCTCAAACAAGACGGCGACCTCCACGACGACGACCACAGTGGCGTCGCGGAACTCACCGGCCTCAACCGGCGGGAGGGCTGGCTGAAGGGCATGCGGCTGATCGTCCGCCGCGTCCGGCCCTCGGGCCGGCACACCGAGAACCTCACCAGCCTCGAGAAGAAGACCGGCTGGAAATACTCGATCATCGCGACCAACATCACCAAGCTGTGGGGCGTCGCCGGCAGCCACCAGGTGCAGTGGATCGACGCTTTGCACCGGCACCACGCCGTCGTCGAGGACCGCGTCCGCACGAACAAGGCCATGGGCCTGCACAACCTGCCCGCCAAATCCTGGACGGCAAATCGTAGTTGGATGCTCGCCGCGAACGTCGCCGCCGACCTCGACGCCTGGCTCCGGCTCCTTGCCCTCCACGACCAGGACGACCTTGCCGACGCCGAGCCCCAGACCATGCGGATGCGGATCTACCACCAGGCCGGGCGCCTCGCCCGCCATGCCCGTGTCCGGCACCTCCGCCTCGACGCGTCATGGCCCTGGGCCACCACGTTCACCCTCGCCTGGAACCGGCTCACCTGCCAGCCGCAGACCACCTGACCAGCACAAAAGCGTCCCAACGAGGACCAGGAAGGAGAAGACTCGCAGTCTCCGGGCCGTGGAACCCGGCGCAGCCGCAGTGAGGTTCCCCCGGGATGCGGAGAGTGTTGACATCGGGTCAGATGGGACTCATGAGAGGACCAGTGGCCATGGCTGCACCCCGGAAATACTCGCTCGAGTTGCGTGAGCGTGCGGTACGGATGTATCGCACCGCGGAGCCGAAGCCCCAGATCAAGAAGCTGGCTGTCGACTTCGGCGTGCATCCCGAGGCCCTGCGCGGGTGGATCCGCCAGGCGGAGGCGGATGCCGGCGAACGCGATGACCGGCTCACCACCGACGAACGCGCCGAGCTCGCGGCCCTGCGCAAGGAGAATGTCCAGCTCAAGCGGGCCAACGACGTACTGCGGACGGCCTCGGCGTTTTTCGCGGCGCAACTCGACCCGACCCGGCCCAGGTGACGGCGCTCGTTGACGAGCACCCGTGCCTGGGAGTCGAGTGCGTACTTCGGGAACTGCACATCCCCTCCTCCACCTACTACCGCTGGCGCCGTGCAGAGGCCGAGCCGTGCGAGCGAAGGCGCCGTGACGTCGAGCTGACCGAGCGGATCAAAGAGATCCACGCGGATTCCGGCGGCAACTACGGCTCGCCGCGGGTACACGCCGTCCTCAAGCGTGAGGGTGTCCACGTGGGCCGCAAGCGGGTCGAGCGCCTGATGCGCGAGGCCGACATCGCGGGGGTCAGCCCACGGCGCAAGGGCTTCACGCGCCGGGACCCGAAGGCCACCCTGGCCCCGGACCTGGTCAACAGGGACTTCACCGCACCGGCTCCGAACCGGTTGTGGGTCACCGACCTCACCATGATCTCCACCGGTGAGGGGCCTCTGTGGCTCTCGGCGATCCGCGACGCCTTCTCCCGCCGGGTGGTCGCCTGGGAGACTTCCGCCCGCGCGGACGCCGACCTGGTGCTGACCACCCTGGAGTACGCCCTCGCGTCCCGCGAGGTCGAGCCCGGCCAGCTGATTCATCACGCGGACCACGGCTGTCAATACACGTCTATCAAGCTCACAACCCGGCTAATGAGAGCTGGAGTTGAAGCGTCCATGGGCTCGATCGGCGACTCATACGATAACGCTCTCGCGGAGAACCTCTGGATGCTCATCAAAACCGAGGGCCTCCGTGGCCGGACCTTCACCACCCGGGCTGAGGCGAACCTCGCGCTCTTCGAGTACATCGATGGCTTCTACAACTCCCGTCGCATCCAGGAACGGCTCGGCTTCCTCAGCCCGATCGAGTACGAAGAGAAGCACTACGCCAACCAGGCGACGGCCGAACCAGCGAACCTGAACACCCGTCAACCCCTCCTGACCAGCTAATCAGCAACTCCCGAACAACGGGGGAACCTCAGGTGGAGGCTGTACCTGTTGGCCCTCTTGCTACGTTCGCTCGGCGTGCGCAGAACGATGTTTAGCTCAAATAGGGGATCCAGCAGGTTGCTGATGGCCGAGGGGCTGACGTTGTACTCGATCGCCATCGTCTTTTGAGAGGGCAGCACGCCGCTTCCAGGCTCGCTCCTGAACACCAGGTAGGAGAGAAACTTCACCGCGGCGCCTCCGATGGGGAGGGCCCAGATGCGTTCGGTCACAAGTGGGGACATCACCGGCTTGGCCATCGGGTCTTCTCTCCTTGGTCGCCTCGTGGGTGGATTCGGTTTCTTATCACCCTGTCGCCTCCCGGGCGTGGGGCAGGTTTTCGAAGTCGAGCTCCTGCTGCCCGGGGATGTCACGGGGGCCGATCTTGTGGGGGAAGCCCTCAGGATCGTTGCCGTGGTCGGACGCGATCCCCTGCAGGACTTCCTTCTGCTCCCCGCTGTTCCCGTTGAACCACAGGGTGACGTTGAGCCGGATGCGACCATAGCCTGCGCTCTCCAGCCATCCCCAGTCGCAGAGCGCCTTGACCGCTTTGTTCACCGTCGGGCGCGTGATCTTCTTGCCGTCGGGAATCTTGACCGCTTCTTCGTTGAGCCCGTCGGTGATCTGCTGCTGGGTGTACGACGTGATTCCGGTGCCCTTCTTCTGGCCTCCGGCGACGTACATGAACACCGCGATCTGGGATGCAGAAACGCGTCGGGCCACGATCAACTGGCCCATTCGCTGGGCGAACCAGTTGCTGGTGAGGCTGTAGCCCGTGTTGCCGGCCATGGTGTGCGTCGTGGTCGGCTTGGGGTCGTCGTAGTCGATGCTGATGTTGACCTTGGGCCCGCGCCCACGCTTGGTTGCTTGAGGGGCAACCTCGGGACCTTGGCCCAAGTGGTCGGCAAGGAGGCTCAGGATTCCATCGAAGGGCACTGTCACGTTGTCGGGCAGGGTGAGATGATCTTCGGGTTGTCCGTCCGGAGAGGGGCCTGATTCGTGTCGTCGAGCATGCCGTCGTATGCGAATCACCGTTACCCGGTGGAGATCATTTCGCACTGTGTGTGGCTGTACTTCCGGTTCCCGCTCTCCTTCCGTGAGGTGGAGGAGATGATGCTCGAGCGGGGCGTGGTCGTCTCCTACGAGACAATCCGCCGGTGGTGTCTGAAGTTCGGCCAGGTCTACGCCAACGCGTTGCGCCGGCGGCGCCCGCAGCCCGGCGACAAGTGGCACTTGGACGAGGTCTTCGTCAAGATCGGCGGGGTGCGGAAGTACTTGTGGCGGGCTGTGGACGCCGACGGGAACGTCCTCGACATCCTGGTGCAGAATCGACGTGACAAGGCTGCGGCCAGGCGTTTCTTCCGTCGGCTCCTCACCTCCACCGGGCAGGTGCCCCGGGTGGTCGTCACCGACAAGCTGAAGTCGTACGGGGCAGCGCACCGCGAGGTGATGCCCTCGGTGGAGCACCGTTCCCACAAGGGTTTGAACAACCGGGCGGAGAACTCGCACCAGCCAACGAGGCAGCGGGAACGGGCTATGAAAGGGTTCCGCAGCCCGGGTGGGGCGCAACGGTTCCTGGCCGCGTTCACCGGGATCTCACCCCACTTCAGACCCGGACGGCACCTCATGACCGCCCGCCGCCACCGCCTCGAAATGACCGTCCGCTTCGCGATCTGGGACCAGATCACCGGCGTCGCCGGCATGCCCGCGACGGTCTGAGCAACCAGCCGCCGACGACCCCCGCACGGCCTGACGCGCAATCAAACGATCACACCACCGACAAGGTGACAGCACCCCACCGGCACCTCATGAGCGCCAGCCGCCACCGCTTCGAAATGAGGGTCCGCTTCACGATCTGGGATCAGATCACCGGCGTCGCCGGCATGCCCGCGACGGTCTGAACCACGGCCCCTCCAGGCCACGGCACACCCTGACACACCATCAAACGATCACACCCCCGACAACGTGACAGCACCACCAAGACACTCCACCAATTCACCCAACCGAACGGCCAAGCCTCCTCCAGCCCACCACCACACCCCACCCAAAATACAACAACCACACCCAACAGAAACGAGAGGAAACCAGATGCGCTACACACGCACCGCACTCGCCATCGCCACCACACTCCTCGCCCTTACCACACTCGGCGGCACCACCGCACACGCCGACGACACCACCAAAAGGAACAACTGCACCATCACCATCGGCACCATCGGAGACCACAGCAACATCGCCTGCGGCAACATCACCTTCGGCGACCACGCCACCACCGGACAAGGACACACCACCGGCGGACTCGGAGCCCTCCCGCCCACCACCGCCGTCTACACCATCACAAACCACTCAACGCAAGAACTAACGTGCACAGGAATCTGCAACGCGACCATCCCAGCCACCACCCCCACCACCCCCACCATCCCCGGCACCGCAACGGTCAGAATGCGGGGAAATGGCACGGGGACACTCGAGACTCCCGATCAAACAATCGCAACACTGTTTGGCACCACCATCACGGAGCCGAGCGGCGACCCCAACTTGCCCGACCTGACCATCATCGTGATCGGATGCCAACCGAAATCCGGATGGACCTGCACCGTCAACGGTGGCCCAAAAACAATTACCGTCACCCCCACCCCATAGCCCAGTGAGCGGCCCCGAAGAAAACGGACAGCGCTTGCGCGAGTTACTTACGCTGCGAGCTGCATCTTCTCGTATTCGAGATAGACTTCGTGCGGGGCTTTGTAACCAAGTCCCGAGTTCCTCGCGTTCGGCACTGGTCGGCACTGAGCCCTTTTCAACCTGCCGGTGGGGCTGTGGTGTTGGTCGGTGTGGGCTGTACGGAACGACGAAGCTCCTGGTAGACGGGTTCTCGACCAAGATCACCCGTGCCGCCAGGAGCTTCGCGTGCTCGTCTACCCGTCCTCGATCGATCTGTCCAGCAGAACCCTGCGGCACCTGACCGAGCAGCTCGCAGTTCGGCAACGGGAGATCGGTACGCGGTGGCGACGGCTGCCCGCCGGCCGTCAGGCCCTGCTCGCCCTGTCCCACTTGCGGTGCGGCGGCACCTACGCCCAGCTTGCCGCCGGGTTCGGAATCGGCATCGCGACCGTTTACCGGTACATACGCGAGGCCATCGAAGTCCTGGCCTCTCGCGCACCGACCCTGGCCGAGGTGATGGAGACGGCCCGGACGAAGGCGTTCGTGATCCTGGACGGCACGCTGTTGCCGATCGACCGGATCGCCGCCGGCACCCCCTGCTACTCGGGAAAACGCAAGCGGCACGGCATGAACGTCCAGGTCCTCACCGACCCGTTCGGCCGACTGCTCTGGGCATCCCCAGCCCTGCCCGGAGCCACTCACGACCTGACCGCGGCCCGAAGCCATGGCATCGTCGACGCGCTCGCCGCCCTGGGCCTGAAGTGCTGGGCGGACAAGGCCTGGCCTGCCAAGGCGCCGGCCGGCACATCCGAGTCCCCTTCCGGGGCCGCCGGCTCAAGCAGTGGAAGCGACAGCACAACAGCAATCACGCCAAGATTCGGTGCGTCGGCGAGCAGGCCATGGCCGTCTTGAAGGCCTGGCGTCTTCTACGGAAGCTCCGCTGCAGCACCAACCGGATCACCGACATCGTGAAGGCCGTCCTCGCCCTCCACCACGCCTCAACATGAGGTTGGAAAAGGCTCAGTGCCTGCACTGCGTTCCACCCCGGACCCGCACCAGCCGCCCCATAAAGTAACATTCTCGATCTACTTCCAGGACCGCATTACCCTCAAGTGAACCCCAAGGACTCACACGGAGTCGCCGACGCGGCCAGCCGATCACCCCACGAAGACGGCTGAAGGATCGAGGGTCAGACCCTACTCCCGCAGACCGGGCTACGGCAGAAAGTTGATGACGGATCCGACGGCGCTACATCCTGTAGTACAGGTGGCCACGGCCGTATTGTTGCTATAGGCGATATTCGCAGAGCCCAAAGTTGCTCCATTTACCTGGCCTTTGAGTGTCGTGCTCGCGAGGACATAAATGGTGGTTTGCTTCCCGTTGTCAATAACGCCAAGGTCGGGGTACAGGCATGCCGATTGAGGGGTACAGACAATGGCCATATGGTCGAAGCTGCTGTTATTCATGACAGTGAAGGTAGCGTGGGCAGGAAATTGCGTGGCTCCAATCGTGTGCCACTGTCCGGTGGTGGCGTTGTCGCCGTGGCTGATGTCGCCGCAGGCTCCGGTGTTGTGATTGCCGGTGTTATTGATGGTGCAGGTTTTGGTGTCGCCACCGTCACCGTGGTCGTTGTTGGCGTGTGCGGTGCCGTTGAGGGTGGTGAGGGCGAGAAGTACGGTGGCGGCGGCGAGTGAGGTGCGTGCATATCGCATGTGATGTCCCTTTCCGGTCGTTGTAGGTGACGTCTATTAAGTTTGGGCCTGTTGGGGACGTGGGGCGGGGAGGCGCGGCAATCGCGATGGCCCGGATGGGGCGTCAACTCCCGTGCGGAGCGCGGGAGCCCTGGGCTGGACGTCCTGCGCTTCGCTCCGGACTCGCACTGCTTCCGCTGCGCTCCACGTCGAACCAGCCCCGGAGAGGTGCTGTCACGTTATCGGGGACATGATCATCTGGGGGCGGGGAGAGGCGCCGGCGGTCTGTTGTTCAGGCCGTGGCGGGCAGGCCGTCGGCACCGGTGATGTGGTTCCAGGTGGTGAAGCGGAGGCTCACTTCGAAGCGGTGACGTCCGGCTGTCATGAGGTGGCGTCCGGGTCGGAAGTGGGGTGAGATTCCGATGAACGCGGACAGGACCGTTGCGCCCCGCCTGGACTGCGGAAGCCCTTCATCGCGCGTTCGCGCTGCCTGGTGGGCTGGTGTGAGTTCTCCGCCCGGTTGTTCAGTCCCCTGTGGATCCTGCTGGCCAAATGTCGTGTCCTGCGGTGAGGGCGGGCGGTTGGCATGGTGGTGGCCGGTTCTGTCGTTCCCGGCTGGTGGGGTGGGAGTCATGTCGTTGCTGCCGGAGCAGTGGCCCGAGGTCCCTGAGGTGACGGTGCGGGTCGCGCGGGCGGTGGCTGGTCGTGGGGCGCCGCCGTTGGCTATGCGGGTGCGGGATGAGCTGGGCGGGCTGTTCGCGGATGCCGAGTTCGCCGGGGCGTTCGGTCTGCGGGGCCGGCGGGGCTGGTCGCCGGGGCGGCTGGCGATGGTGACGGTGCTGCAGATGGCGGAGAACCTGACCGACCGCGCCGCCGCCCACCGGGTCCGGTTCGACCTGTCGTGGAAGTACTGCCTTGGCCTGGAGTTGGAGGACGTCGGCTTCGATGCCTCGGTGCTCTCGGAGTTCCGCACCCGGGTGGTCGAGCACGGCCTGGAGGAGCGGGTACTGGATCTGCTGCTGGCGGCATTGAAGGGCAAGGGCCTGGTCAAGGCTGGGGGTAAGCAGCGGACCGACTCCACCCACGTACTGGCGGCGGTGCGGGACCTGAACCGCCTCGAGCTGTGCGGGGAGTCGGTGCGGGCCGCGCTGGAGGCGCTGTCCGCCGCGGCCCCGCACTGGGTGGCGCAGGCCGTGGACGTCCGTGGGTGGAACCGCCGCTACGGGCGGCGCATCGACGAGAGCTGGCGTCCCGCCAGCTCCAAAGCCAAGCGGGACGAACTCGTACTGGACTACGGCCGTGACGCGGTGGCCCTGCTGCGGGCGGTCCACAACCCTCACTCGCCCCTGTGGCTGCGCGAGCTGCCCGCGGTCCAGGTCCTGCGCCGGATCACTGTGCAGAACTACCTGGTCACCACCGGCGGCGACGGGCGGGAGGTGGTCAAGCGGCGGGAGGCGGACAAGGAGGGTCTCCCGCCCGGCAGACTGCGCCTGGCCTCGCCCTACGACCTCGACGCCCGCAACGGCACCAAGAACGCCCTACACTGGACCGGGTACAAACTGCACATCAGCGAGGTCTGCCAGCGGCCCCGGCCCGGCGGAGGGACCCCGCGGCCGGGACGCCGGGCGCGTCCGGACATCCCGAACGTGATCACACATGTCGCGACCACGGACGCGACCGTGCCCGATGTGAAGCTGGTCGAGCCCGTCCACCGGGCCCTCGCCGACCGGGGCCTGCTGCCCGCCGAGCACTACCTCGACTCCGGCTACGCAAGCGCGGAACTCCTCGCCGGGGCCCGGGCCGCCTTCGGGATCACCCTGGTCGCACCGCTCCTGGCGGGCACCTCCCGCCAGGACCGGGAGAACGCCGGTTACCAGCGCGAAGCCTTCACCATCGACTGGGACGCCGAGCAAGCCACCTGCCCCCAGGGCGCCACCAGCAGGTTCTGGAGCCCGGCCCGGCAACACGGCCGCGAAGGGATCGCGGTCCGCTTCGACGAGGCCGACTGCGGCCCCTGCCCGGTCAGAGCGGCATGCACCGACGCCACACGCCAGGGCCGCCAGCTCACCCTGCGCCCACGGGACCTGCAGGAACTGATCAACACGAACCACGCCGCCCAGCAGGACGCCGACTGGCAGACCACATACGCCCTGCGCGCCGGCGTCGAGGGCACCATCCGCCAGGCCACAGCCGTCACCGGTAACCGCAGGGCCCGCTATCGCGGCCTCGCGAAGACCCACCTCGAACACGTCTACTCCGCCGTCGCCCTCAACCTCATCCGCCTCGACGCCTGGTGGAACAACCAACCCCTCGACCACACCCGCACCAGTCACCTCGCGAGACTTGACCTCACCCTCACGGCCTGACTGCCCCCCACATTTGGCCAGCAGGATCCATAA
This sequence comes from Streptomyces sp. NBC_01264, assembly GCF_026340675.1. Taxonomy (NCBI): domain Bacteria; kingdom Bacillati; phylum Actinomycetota; class Actinomycetes; order Kitasatosporales; family Streptomycetaceae; genus Streptomyces; species Streptomyces sp. NBC_01264. Next base: position 27,763 of record NZ_JAPEOX010000009.1, on the reverse strand, counting down.
GGGTTTGAACAACCGGGCGGAGAACTCGCACCAGCCGACGAGGCAGCGGGAACGGGCGATGAAAGGCTTCCGCAGCGTCGGCGGAGCGCAGCGGTTCCTGGCCGCGTTCACCGGGATCTCACCCCACTTCCGAACCGGACGCCACCTGATGGCCGCCCGCCGCCACCGCCTTGAGATGACCGTCCGCTTCACGATCTGGGACCAGATCACCGGCGCCGCCGCCATGCCCTCCGCGGCCTGAGCAACCAGCCGCCGGCTACCCCCGCACGGCCTGACGCGCCATCAAACGATCACACCACCGACAACGTGACAGCACCTCTCGACGAGGTGTTCATCAAGATCGGCGGGAAGCAGAAGTACTTGTGGCGGGCCGTCGACGCCGACGGCAACGTGCTCGACATCCTGGTCCAGAGCCGGCGTGACAAGGCTGCTGCCAGGCGTTTCTTCCGCCGGCTCCTCACCACAACCGGGCAGGTGCCGAGGGTGATCATCACCGACAAGCTCGCCTCGTACGGGGCAGCGCACCGTGAGGTGATGCCCTCGGTCGAGCACCGTGCCCATAAGGGTTTGAACAACCGGGCGGAGAACTCGCACCAGCCGACGAGGCAGCGGGAACGGGCGATGAAAGGCTTCCGCAGCGTCGGCGGAGCGCAGCGGTTCCTGGCCGCGTTCACCGGGATCTCACCCCACTTCCGAACCGGACGCCACCTGATGGCCGCCCGCCGCCACCGCCTTGAGATGACCGTCCGCTTCACGATCTGGGACCAGATCACCGGCGCCGCCGCCATGCCCTCCGCGGCCTGAGCAACCAGCCGCCGGCTACCCCCGCACGGCCTGACGCGCCATCAAACGATCACACCACCGACAACGTGACAGCACCGGCGAGGGTGTTCCAGACCTCGGTGGCAGTTCTGCCGGTGCGCTCGGCGATCCGGACGACGGTCTCCCCGTTCGCGTAGGCGTCGAGGACGGCCGCGGCCAGGTTCCGGCGGGCCGCGTGCAGCGCTTCCTGCGCCTGGCGGAGGGTCTGGTCTGCTGCTTCCAGGGAATCGTCACTGCTCATACCGTCAATTGTGCCGGTCGCCGTGCACTCGCGGGACTCTGTCCCTGGTTGCCGGCCTGGTGAAGTGCAGGTGGCCGGGGTGACGGTCACGGGGTCGGCGGAGCTCGACCGCCGGCCACAACGACGCTCGTAGCGTTCATCGACGAGCACCGGGACCGCCTCGGCGGGGTCGAGTAGATCTGCAGAGCGCTCACCGGGCACGGCTGCGGCATCCACCCGTCCACCTACTACGCCCATCACAAGGCCGTACCGTCCGCGCGGGCGGTGCGCGACGCCGAGCTGATCGCGGTCATCAAGGAGATCCACGAGGAGAACTACAGCGTGTACGGGGTCCGCAAGATGTGGGCCGCACTCAAGCGAGCCGGTCACACCGGCGTGGCCCGCTGCACCGTCGCCCGGCTGATGAGGACGGCCGGCCTGGCCGGGGCCGTGCGCGGAAAGAAGGTCGTCACCACCGTGTCTGACAAGACCGCCGACCGGGCGCCGGACCTGCTGAACCGCGCCTTCGTCGCCACCGCGCCCAATCGCGTCTGGGTGGCGGACTTCACGTATGTGGGGGCCTGGTCGGGCACGGTATACGTCGCGTTCGTCGTGGACACATTCTCCCGCGCGATCGTCGGCTGGTCGGCCGCGACGAACAAGCAGACGCCTCTGATCCTGTCCGCCCTGGAGATGGGCTGTGGCGCCGCGAACGCGACGGACAGCCCGTCCTTCCAAGGGAGTTGATACATCACAGCGATGCCGGCTCCCAGTACACGAGTTTCCGTCTGGCTGCCCACCTGGCCCGGGAGGAGATCGCGGCGAGCATCGGCTCGGTCGGCGACGCCCTGGACAACGCCCTGATGGAATCGATCATCGGACTGTACAAGACCGAGGTCATCAAGCGACTCGGCCCCTGGAAGACCCCTACCGATGTCGAGATCGCCACCGCCGAGTGGGTCGACTGGTTCAACAACTGCCGCCTCTTCAGTGAGCTCGGCCACATCCCGCCCGCCGAGTACGAGGCCAACCACTACAAGCAACAACCAAACCAGCAGATCAAAGCCACAAGCTGAAGTCTCGAACCCGGAGCGGTTCACATCCCAGACCGCCCCCAACAACGTGACAGTGCCTGTGTGTGGGGTCTGGGGGTTGTGGCGGTGCCCCTTACAGGGTCGGGTATGAGCCAACCGCGACTGCTCGGAAGAGGGGTATATATAGGCTCAAACCAGCATCGGGCGGGCGCATGTCGGAGGTGGGCGGTGTACGTGTATGGGTGGTGGCGGGGAGCCTCATTTCGCCAGTGTGGGGCGGTCGGGGGGAGGGGTCGGGAGGGAGTGTCGTGGAGTCCTGTTCTCCGTCGTGTCGGCGCCGGCTGGTTCCCGAGGGTCGGGGTGGCGTCCACAACAGATCTACTGCACAGTAACTTAAGTGTGGAGATCACGGCGGAGAAACCCTCTGACCGTAAGACCTCCTCTCGATTGCATCCACCAGCGGAAGATCTCCGCCATTTACTGTTAGGTGTCCCATGCGTACCACCCGTAGGATCGCGGTCACCCTCGCGGCCGCCGCCATAAGCACCGGCATTTTCGGTCTGCAGGCCGCCCAGGCCGCCCCCGCCCCCGCGCAGACGTGTGCGGTGGAGACGAGGCAGAGCAGGACCACGGCCGACCACTACGCCCTGACCAACATCGACGCCTTTTACCGCACGGATGCCCCCCCGGTCAACGCCCGTGCCGTATACCGCCTTTCCGACGCGCCCCAGAACTGCGCCGACGGCGAGTTCTACCTCCTGGACGTCCTCACGAACCGCGTCATCCCCATGGCCGGCAAGACCTCCACCGGCGACTGGCGCGGCGTCTCCTTCACCCTGACCTCCCAGCAGCGCTTCGTGCAGGTCATGTACGGCAACCCCCACGACCCGTGGAGCGGCGACTTCATCGGCTCCGTCAGCAAGCTCATGTTCACGTCCTGACACGGCAGCTGTAGATAGCTGTATCTGGGCTCGTCGTGGCTGGTCAGCGTGTTGACGGGGGTGGGGGCGGGCATGAGGACGGCCGTCTCGATCATGACGTGGTGTGACTCAACATCAGAACGTGACGGCCGCTTCGGCCACGGTCGGCCATGAGGCTGGCTTCGGGTCTCTGTTGGCCTCGTTGGCCGGCTGCTTCGCCCGCTCGGAAACGCGGGAGACGTTCGCGCGGATGACGCGGGGCATGCTGATGGAGCTCGAGGACGTGAACTGCTGGAGCCTGGCGGAAGCGATCGGTGAGCAGGGCCCACACCGGCTGCACCATCTGCTCTCCCGTGCGGTGTGGGACCAGGAATCGGTGCTGGAGCGGATGGCGGCCTGGGCCGTGGACCTGCTCGATGACGGCGACGGGGGGCGTTGTCAGGTTGAGTGATTCTCGGGGGCATCTTCTGGGGGCCTTGACCCCGGATTTTGAACACGTCTATGCGGCTTGGGGTCAGGGTAGTTGCAGCTGGCTGGAGGTCGTTCTCGTAGGCGATCGGGGACCGGTGGCCGAGGCGGGAGTGTCGGCGGCGGGTGTTGTATCGGGTCAGCCAGCGGAACGCGTCCAGCCTGGCCTCGCGCTCGCTCGACCAGGCTTTGCGGCCTTTGAGTGTCTCCCTCTTGAAGGCGGCGTTGAAGCTTTCTGCGGCTGCGTTGTCGGCGCTGGATCCGATCGCGCCCATGCTCTGCCGGAGGTGCTGTCACGTTGTCGGTGGTGTGATCGTTTGATGGCGCGTCAGGCCGTGCGGGGGTAGCCGGCGGCTGGTTGCTCAGGCCGCGGAGGGCATGGCGGCGGCGCCGGTGATCTGGTCCCAGATCGTGAAGCGGACGGTCATCTCAAGGCGGTGGCGGCGGGCGGCCATCAGGTGGCGTCCGGTTCGGAAGTGGGGTGAGATCCCGGTGAACGCGGCCAGGAACCGCTGCGCTCCGCCGACGCTGCGGAAGCCTTTCATCGCCCGTTCCCGCTGCCTCGTCGGCTGGTGCGAGTTCTCCGCCCGGTTGTTCAAACCCTTATGGGCACGGTGCTCGACCGAGGGCATCACCTCACGGTGCGCTGCCCCGTACGAGGCGAGCTTGTCGGTGATGATCACCCTCGGCACCTGCCCGGTTGTGGTGAGGAGCCGGCGGAAGAAACGCCTGGCAGCAGCCTTGTCACGCCGGCTCTGGACCAGGATGTCGAGCACGTTGCCGTCGGCGTCGACGGCCCGCCACAAGTACTTCTGCTTCCCGCCGATCTTGATGAACACCTCGTCGAGATGCCACTTGTCACCGGGCTGCGGGCGCCTGCGGCGCAGCGCGTTCGCGTAGGCCTGGCCGAACTTCAGACACCACCGGCGGATGCTCTCGTACGAGACGATCACACCCCGCTCGAGCATCATCTCCTCCACCTCACGGAAGCTGAGGGGGAAGCGGAAGTACAGCCACACACAGTGCGAAATGATCTCCACCGGGTAACGGTGATTCGCATACGACAGCGTGCTCGACGACACGAATCAGACCCTTCGCCGGACGGACAACCCGAAGATCATCCCACCCCGCCCCGACAACGTGACAAGGCCCTGGGTTTGGCCTGACCCCGCCGTCTGGCCCCTCTCGGTGCCCCGGCCCTGGACCCGGTCTGCTACGCACTTCAGCGCGCCGCATGCCGGCCCTGCGCCGACCGGGCAAGGATGGGGGGCCGTGGGTACGGAGCCTTTCGGGTGACGGGAGCAGCATCTTGATTAACGTGGACGTCCAGCACTGCCGCAGCGCGGTGGTGATCAGCGCCACCGGGGAACTCGACGAGGGCGCGGGAGAAGTCTTCCAGCGCGCTCTGGACTACGTGACCATGGACGAACGCGATCTCCTGGTGGACCTGCACGCCATCACGGCCATGAACGTCGACGGCCTGCTCCACCTCCTGGACCTGCACCGGCGCGCGGAGCGCATGCAGCTACGGGTTATGGTCACCGGCTGGCAGACCCAGCCCCAGCAGTGCATGGCCACCGTGGCCGGCATCCCCGGACCCAGAACAAGCACCGGCGAACGCTACGCCATCGCAGGCTTCCGCCGACTCCTCGAAGAAAAAGCACAGCGCACACGGGAACGCTCCGACTTCACCAAGGGCTGGCTCCCCCACGTCTACTGACTTCAGCTCTTTGGGGTGAATGTTTGCGAAGTCCCTGATGGGTCTGGGTGGGTGGCTGTATCCGTGGTGTGTGAAATATGCGGATGGGGGCGGGCTGACTCCTGCGGGACGTCGGCGCCGGGAGACGGTTCGTATGCAGGCGGCTGAGCTGTTCGAGCAGAAGATCAATCCGTCGGAGGTCGCACGGCGGCTTCGGGTGAGCGTGAAGTCGGCTTATCAATGGCATCAGTTGTGGCGGGATGGTGGTGTTCAGGCTCTGGCCTCCCGCGGTCCGAGCGGTCCACGGTGCCGTCTGTCCCCGCGGTGTCTGGAGAAGCTGGCCGCGTATCTGGAGCAGGGCCCGGCCGCTCATGGCTGGGTGGAGGACCAGGTGTGGACCGCGTCGAGGGTGGCCACGCTGATCGGCCGGAAGTTCCACGTCACCTACAGCGTCTCGGGCGCTACCCGGTTGATGCACCGGCTCGGCTTCAGCCCGCAGGTCCCCGCCCGGCGGGTCGCCGAACGCGATGAGCAGGCCGTGAGTATGTGGCGGGAGGCGACCTGGCCGGAGGTAAAAGGGCGAGGGCGGCCTGCGGGGGCTACGTCTGCTTCGAAGACGAAGCCGGGTTCACCCGCAGGCCGCCCCGGGGGCGTACCTGGGGCCGGCGAGGAGTGACTCCGGTCGTCACCATCAGCGGCCGGCGGTCGGGACGGCTGTCGGTGGCCGGGCTGATCGCGATGCGGCCAGGCTCGAGGACCCGGCTGTGTCACCGCCTACGGACCCATCCCGCGGGTGAGGCCAGTCTGCCACCGTCTGTCTGATCAAGCCGCCCTCGCGTGAACACCGTGAACTTGCCGGCACGGCGGCCCGGCTGGCAGTCCTGCCCGATCCCCGTGACCGGCGCGGACGCCGTTATACCCTCGCCTCGGTGTTACTGACCGCCGCGTGCGCGGTCCTGGCCGGGGCCCGCTCGTATCTTGCTATCGGGCAGTGGGCCAGCCACGCACCCCAGGACACCCTCTCCCGCCTGGGGTTTCACGCGCGCGGACCCCTCGGCGTGCGCCGTCCGGCCTCGCCCTCGACCGTGCGCCGGGTGCTGGTTCTGGTGTGTCCCGGCGGGCTCGCCGACCTCCTCGGCCACGGCCCGGCCGGCACGGAGTCCGTCTCGGTCGACGGCAAGACCGCCCGCGGTTCACGCACCGAAACCGCTCCGGCCGCCCACCTCCTGTCCGCCGTCACGGCCGCAGGCCGGACCGTCAGCCAGCTCCGGGTACCGGACAAAACCAACGAAATCACAGGCTTCACCGCGCTGCTCGCACCGTTCGACCTGACCGGCACCGTGGTCACCGCCGACGCCCTCCACACCCAGCGCGAACACGCGAAATGGCTGGTGGAGGAGAAGAACGCCCACTACCTGATGGTCGTCAAGGGCAACCAGCCGAAACTCCACGCAGCCGTCAGAGCCCTGCCGTGGAAGGAGGTGACCGCCCGCCGATACGACCGCGAGCGCGGACACGGGCGTCGCGAGACCCGCTCGGTACGCACACTCACCGTCACCGGCCTCGGCCTGGACTTCCCGTACCTGGTCCAAGCCGTGAAGATCCACCGGCACCGCACCGATCTGAAGACCGGCAAGGTCACCCGGCAGACCGTCCACGCCATCACCGACATGACGTCGGCTGAGGCATCGCCGCAGCTCATCAGCCGTATCGCCAGAGCGCAATGGGGCATCGAGGCCGTCCACCACGTCCGGGACACAACGTTCGCCGAGGACGCCTCCAAGATCCGGACCGGACACGGACCGGAGAACATGGCCACGCTACGGAACCTTGCGATCAACACTCTCCGGGACGCCGGCCACCACAGCATCGCAGCGGGACTCCGAGAGGTCTCCTATACGCCGTTCACCCGGCCACTCGACCTGCTCGGACTGCCCCTGACCTGCAACGGGACATGATCAACCAGACTATGAATTAGCCCTGCCGGGGCCCTGCGTCTCAGAGGGTGAAGCTGAATACGGCGGAGTGGTCGTAATATCCCTGGCTCATGCTTCCACAAACCGGAGTGGAGGTTTGGACGCCAAGGAGGAGAGGGCCAGTGTGCAGGGCCGTAGGGCAGTTGACCGCGTAGCCTGATGCGGTATAGGAACTCGCACCCCCAGCAGCGGGAAGTGACCATTGAAGCCCCGAATATGAAATAGTAACTGTTGGGATCAGATTCAGGTTCGTTTCGATTGCGCATACTGTTGTCCGCTCTCCAGGGCTGAGGGTGGGATCGACCTGGCCGGTCTGTGTCCCTTGTGCGGAGCTCGATCCGCCGGTCAATGTAATTGGGCTTGAGCTCGTCGAGTTGTTTACGACTGTCGCACACACGCGGTTGCCCGCCGGGGCCTTGTCACGTTGTCGGGGCGGGGTGGGATGATCTTCGGGTTGTCCGTCCGGCGAAGGGTCTGATTCGTGTCGTCGAGCACGCTGTCGTATGCGAATCACCGTTACCCGGTGGAGATCATTTCGCACTGTGTGTGGCTGTACTTCCGCTTCCCCCTCAGCTTCCGTGAGGTGGAGGAGATGATGCTCGAGCGGGGTGTGATCGTCTCGTACGAGAGCATCCGCCGGTGGTGTCTGAAGTTCGGCCAGGCCTACGCGAACGCGCTGCGCCGCAGGCGCCCGCAGCCCGGTGACAAGTGGCATCTCGACGAGGTGTTCATCAAGATCGGCGGGAAGCAGAAGTACTTGTGGCGGGCCGTCGACGCCGACGGCAACGTGCTCGACATCCTGGTCCAGAGCCGGCGTGACAAGGCTGCTGCCAGGCGTTTCTTCCGCCGGCTCCTCACCACAACCGGGCAGGTGCCGAGGGTGATCATCACCGACAAGCTCGCCTCGTACGGGGCAGCGCACCGTGAGGTGATGCCCTCGGTCGAGCACCGTGCCCATAAGGGTTTGAACAACCGGGCGGAGAACTCGCACCAGCCGACGAGGCAGCGGGAACGGGCGATGAAAGGCTTCCGCAGCGTCGGCGGAGCGCAGCGGTTCCTGGCCGCGTTCACCGGGATCTCACCCCACTTCCGAACCGGACGCCACCTGATGGCCGCCCGCCGCCACCGCCTTGAGATGACCGTCCGCTTCACGATCTGGGACCAGATCACCGGCGCCGCCGCCATGCCCTCCGCGGCCTGAGCAACCAGCCGCCGGCTACCCCCGCACGGCCTGACGCGCCATCAAACGATCACGCCACCGACAACGTGACAGCACCCAAATGAGTCCTTAGACAGCAACTCCTCCGCATCACCTCGGGACAGGCCTTTAAGGCCTTCCGTAAAGAAAAATATCGCCGAATTTTCAGGCACGGTACAAATCGGAGGAGAGACGGAAGGGTAGAACTGTCCGTGACCCTCAAAAACGATGGATGCCATAAAATCTTCTCCCGAATTTAGGGCAGTCGAACTTACCACTACAGTTCACACCACCTCGAACGAATTACATGGCTCGAAGGGGAATCCTTCCGGCCTGAATCTCAGTGAACCCCCGGAGCCGGCCCAGGCCTCGCTCCTGGTCGTCCTGGGCCAGCCTCGCTGGTCTTGTATCCCATGGATTCCTCAGTCCATGTGTGGTCGATGTGCGTTTCAGGTGCGCGACCGCCGGGACCGGTCACCCGGGGCTGTAGCTGCGGATGGCCGCCTGCACGCCGGGGCGGGCGGTGGCCAGGTAGCGCAAGGGCTCGGCGTGGGTGGCGCAGGCGTACACGAAGGTGCGGCGCTTGCGCTGGTCGGTGTAGTGGACGGTCAGGGCCGCCTGTTGGCCGCAGGCGCGGCGCCCGGGTGCCTGCGCGGGGTCGGTCACCTCGCAGCCGCCGTGCGGGGCGTCCGTACGGATTTGCAGGGCGCCGCCGAGGGCGTCCAGGAACGCGGCTGCTGCGGTCCGGCGCCGAGCGGTGGCCGGGGCCGTCACGGAGACCGGTGCGGACACCGGGCGCGGGGTGAAGCGGCGCCCGGACATCGGGGCCGGCTGCGGCGCAGAACGGACGAGCCGCGGGGCCGGAGCCAGGACCGGAGCGGGCACGGGATCCCGGGCAGGGCCTGGAGCGGGGCGCCGGAGCGCCTTCAACTCCTCCAGGACGCGGCGGGTAGCCGCACGACGCTCCACGCGCACCTGGCCCGACTCGAGGCCGTCCTCGCCCCATTCGTCGAGAGCGGCGGCACGAGGGGCGGGCCGGGGCGCGGGGGCCCGCCGGGGAGTTGGCCGGTACGGCGGCGGTGCGGGCGGCGGCGGGGACCCGGCGGGGGTGGGCGCACTCGGGACACCGAATGGTGGCACCACCCTTGGCGCGAGTGGCCCAGGTGTAGCCGCATTCGCGGCAGTCAACACCTACCGGCGGGCGGGTGACCCCGGCCGGGACCGGAATGGCCGCTCCCCAGCCGCCGCGCGTCTTGGGACAGCGTGTGGTGTTACCGCTCTGACCGCTCGTCACAGTGCGCCCGCACATGGGGCAGGTGACCGTGTGGGCCCTCGGCCAGGAGGCGGAGGGCTGTGAGGGCGGCTGGGCGGCCAGTGGCGGTCAGGGAGATCGGGGCGTCGGGGGACCGTTCCTGTTCGAGGTATCCAAGCTCGCGGCCCGTGTGCCAGAACCTCCACAGCAGCCGCTCGGTTTCCGTCACTTCCACCGGGCCGTCGCTACGGGCGAAGCTCGCGGAAAGCACCGGATGCACAACGTCGCACAGGTCTTCGCGGAGGCGGGGCTCCGCCCATAGGGCGCACAGGGCAGACTCTGCCACCTGCCGCTCGGCAGCGGTACTGCCGAGCCACGCCAGCGCGGCCGTGCGCTCACGCAGACGGGGATCCGCCAGCTGGGCGCGGCCAGCAGCTGAGAGCTTGAGCACGCGATGGCGCTTGGCCACCAGCCTGTGTGCGCGGGCGAGTTCGCGCAGGTGGGCCAGCTGGAACAGGTCCGCCTCTGAACGCGGGCCCTTACCGATCGGGTACCAGTGCGGGTAACGGGCGAACGCAGCGGCCACCAGTTCCCGCGGCAGGTAGCCGGCCTGCGTCAGGGTGACGCCGTCACCGATCTGCTCCAGCAGCCACTTCAGCGGCTCAGCCGTGTCCGCAGGTGCCGCAGAAGCCTCCTCCAGGGCAGGCAGGACGGCAGCCAGCAGAACACGGCGTTCCATGGGAGGCGCAGCAGCCCACCATGCTCTCCGTTCGCAGCGGATTTCCTCCAGTGGGGTACGGCCCCCGAACACGGGCTGCGCAGTGGTGAGCCAGTGTTGGACGAGCCGTCGGCGCACGTCCGGGAAGGTACGCCCATCCGGGTCGAGCTCGCCCTCGTCCAGGGCCTGCTCGAGCCGACGTTCGAGGCTGGCGTAGGCCAGCGTCTCCTGGACTCCCATGACCTGGCCCCAGCTCAGCTCGGGTACATCCTGCGGGGTCGTAGGAGAGGCCGCCGCAGCCCTGCGGTAGGCCGCGAAGCCCGCCTCCTCGGAACGCTCCCAGGCCGCCAGCACCTCGGCGGTGACCTCGCTCGTGCACACCGCGGCAGCCCGCACGCGGCCGGCACCGGCCAGCAGGACCGCCAAGACCACGACGGCCCGGTGCTGCTCAGCTGCGGCCGCGTCCCACTTGCAGGGCAGCTCATACCAGCAGAAACGTTCGACCCCAGCTGCGGAAAGCACAGCGAGTGGGTCCCCGTCGGGCACCAGCCAGCCCAACAACCGCTGCACCATCGCCGTGTCTTCCGCCAACACCGCCACACTCCGCTCTCGCCGTTCCCCCCACGCACGGGCAGGATTCCCGCCCGTGCGTGGGGGGAACGGCCGTTTCACAGCCCTCGGTCCGTTTCGCTACCCGTCTCTACTCGTGTACCGGCGTTAGGGCGCTGTGAGCGCGGTAGCCCAAATCCGCATCTGGAATAGCCGTGCTCTCGGCGTAGGCCAGAGTGCGTCCGCTTGCCTCGGCCGGTAGCTCGGACCGTTCGGTGAGCCAGGCTGCCAAATCCGGGACGAGACGCAGCACTAGCAGTGCGAAGTCGCTGGTGTAGAAATCGCGGACGTTCGCGGCCAGGAGGGCGATCCGGTGCGGGGAGCAGGCATGGGCGAATTCAGGGAACTCGGTGCTGAGCCAGCTGCCGGCCAGCTCCTGGTAGACGTCATCCTCGGTGGGAGGCGCCTCGTCCTCCTCCTCGACCGGGAAGTCATCAGGGACCACGTTGTGGCCGGGGCGGAACTTGGCGCGCCAGGCCGCGAACTCGGAGATCCACGCGTCCTTGTCGACCGGCTGAGCCAGTACAGCGGCGCCGGTGGTGGCCGCTGTACTCCCGTCCAGAAAGTCCGAGCGGCGCAGCTCTTGGGCCAGCCGTCGGCAACGGTGGAATTCCGCGTACTGCGGTTCCGACTCTCCCCCGGGATGGAAGAAATCTGCCGGGCCCGGGAGCAGCCGTGCGGCCAGGTAAGGGTCGGAGACCGGTTCGAGACGACACCCGGACGTGGCGACGGGTCCGGCCGCGGCCCGCCAAGCGGCCAAGGCCTGCTCAGCATCGGGGAAGTAGCCGGCACCGACGGTCAGCGCGTCATTGCCGCAAGCGTCGATGTCCCACAGATACCACCGGTCCGGGCCGCCCACGGCGGCGAACGGCGCGATGACGGCAAACCGGGTGCCGTAGACGTCCCGGCACCACAGGGCTGTACCAGTCGGCGCGCTGTCGATGGACCCGTTCGCAACCGAGGCGACACGCCCCCGCAGATCCGCGACGGCCTTGATGGCAACCTGGGCCGCAGGGTGCGGGGTGATCCTGGCCAGGGCCAAGAGCACCCGCCACGTGCCGTCCGAGGACTCCGGCTCGGCGGCCGTGACCGTCTGGAAGGCCGCTTGCACGGCGGCATCGGTCACAGCATCGAGCAGCTGGTCCGGGCTGTAATCGTCAAGGATCCCGGAGACCCCTGATTCCCGCCGTGCGTCTCTTGACGCGTCCTGCGCGGAAAGCACCCGACCCAAACCGCGGCACAACTCCTCCTCGGTCCAGGACGCGGACGCCGAGTCGTCCGCAGCTACCAGGCTCGCGACGAGGGGGTCGGCGTCGCGAGCCGCGAAATCCATCCGCCGCCGATCGAGCGAGCGACGATGCTCCCCCAAATCGCGAAAATCGCCCCATGTGCCCCGCGTCGACTGTCCCGATGAAGGTGCCCTCCTGTCGGCCTCCCGAGCAGCGGGACTCCCCGACCGCCTCGCCTTGGCGACAGACCGTGACGGCTTCTTCTTACGCGGCTTAGAGACTGGCATCCGACCATTCTACGAACACACCGCAAAGCACCCACGCCCAGAAGCCGCGCTTCCACCTCCACTGGCGGTTGGGGCCGAAAGACCGTTTGAGCGCCAGCAACCGCCGGCGGTCATCAACCGGTCCGCCGCCAAGGCCGAAAACCTGTGTCTCATCAGGTGATGGCGTCCGCGCAGCGCCCGGAGTGGTGGCGCAGGGCCGGGTTCAGCCGGTAGGTATCGCCGTTGAGGCTGTCGAGGAAACCCCTGGCGAGCAGTTCGGGCAGCGCGTCGTGGCAGTGTCCGGGCAGGGCCGGGGGCAGTGGTGCCGGCCTGTTGCCATCAGGGGCATGAGCGGCGAGGAACAGGCCTGCCAGCCGTACCGCCGGCCCGGTCTTCTTCAACGGCTTCACCGACACAGTACGAGTCGTCCACCCCGATACACGGGAGCGGACCAGCTTCCCGAACGGCAGGGCGCTTTCAGGACCGCCCAGGCCGGGTACGGCGACCGCCACGGGCACGCTGGGGTCTTCCCCCGGCAGATCGGCCGCCGGCCGCCATCCCAGGCCTTCCAGGGCCCACACAGCGGATTGCGGGTCCGTCAGGCGCAGTGAGCCGAGGTCCTGGCCGCTCAGGTTGCCCGCCCCCGTACGAGCAGCACGGATCGCGATGACCACGGCCAGCAGCTGCGCGTCCGGACCGTCCAGGCCCAGCCCCGTCACATAAGCCAGAAGCCTCCGGGCCGCCTCGCCCTGCGGAACCGTCAGCAGATATTCCGGCTCCAGCTCCCTGGTCTCCAGACCCGGCGGGTTCCCCGCTCCAGAGGGCTGGGAGGCCTTGTCACGTTGTCGGGGCGGGGTGGGATGATCTTCGGGTTGTCCGTCCGGCGAAGGGTCTGATTCGTGTCGTCGAGCACGCTGTCGTATGCGAATCACCGTTACCCGGTGGAGATCATTTCGCACTGTGTGTGGCTGTACTTCCGCTTCCCCCTCAGCTTCCGTGAGGTGGAGGAGATGATGCTCGAGCGGGGTGTGATCGTCTCGTACGAGAGCATCCGCCGGTGGTGTCTGAAGTTCGGCCAGGCCTACGCGAACGCGCTGCGCCGCAGGCGCCCGCAGCCCGGTGACAAGTGGCATCTCGACGAGGTGTTCATCAAGATCGGCGGGAAGCAGAAGTACTTGTGGCGGGCCGTCGACGCCGACGGCAACGTGCTCGACATCCTGGTCCAGAGCCGGCGTGACAAGGCTGCTGCCAGGCGTTTCTTCCGCCGGCTCCTCACCACAACCGGGCAGGTGCCGAGGGTGATCATCACCGACAAGCTCGCCTCGTACGGGGCAGCGCACCGTGAGGTGATGCCCTCGGTCGAGCACCGTGCCCATAAGGGTTTGAACAACCGGGCGGAGAACTCGCACCAGCCGACGAGGCAGCGGGAACGGGCGATGAAAGGCTTCCGCAGCGTCGGCGGAGCGCAGCGGTTCCTGGCCGCGTTCACCGGGATCTCACCCCACTTCCGAACCGGACGCCACCTGATGGCCGCCCGCCGCCACCGCCTTGAGATGACCGTCCGCTTCACGATCTGGGACCAGATCACCGGCGCCGCCGCCATGCCCTCCGCGGCCTGAGCAACCAGCCGCCGGCTACCCCCGCACGGCCTGACGCGCCATCAAACGATCACACCACCGACAACGTGACAGCACCGCCAAGGAAGTCCTCTTCCGCCTGCGGCTCATGCACCCCGAGATCACGATCGTCTGGGCCGACTCCGCCTACGCCGGACAACTCGTCACCTGGGCGAAGAAGTACCTGAACCTGACAGTGAAGACCGTGAGCCGGCCCAAGGAGGCGGTCGGGTTCGTCGTCCTGCCCCGCCGCTGGGTCGTCGAGAGATCGCACGCCTGGGTCATGCACGCCCGCCGTCACGCCCGCGACTACGAACGTCTCGTCCAGCACTCCGAAACCCTGATCACCTGGGCCGCGATCACCCTCATGACCAGGCGCATCACCCGCCGGCAGTCCCGCCGGGCCAACCAGCCGGCCCCCCGCGAACACACCCGGGACTGACCGAGTTCCCCGCCACCAACCGCACCTGGCTTGCCCCGCCTCTTCACTCTGACACAACGAGCTCCAGGCGAGGCCGCTCATCCTTCACTTCACCAGAGCGAGGAACGTCCCCGCGGACAACCCCAACCTGTCCTCACCTCCGGACGAATTTGTCATGCACGGATCGGGGTCATCAGACGGTCTGAGCCTTGGGGACCGGCCTGACGACGGTGCAGCAGGCGAGTCCGATCAGGAGCATGGCCACGGGGAAGGCCAGCGCCGCTTGGGTGGCGGTGGTGGGGGTGTCGCCGAGGTGTGCCTGGAGGAGGACGCCGGTGGCGGCGCTGCCGAGTGCTCCGCCGAGTTGCCGGGTGGTGTTGAAGACTCCTGAGGCCGCGCCGACCAGGGATGGCTCCAGGGTCCGGGTGGCGATCCCGGCAAGCGGCGCCGAGACCAGGCCGACCCCGATACCGGCCACGAGGAGCGACGGCATCAGCACCCAGAGGCGGATTCCGGGGTGCAGCAGCCAGGCGAGAGTGGCGGTGCCCAGGGTGAGCAGGGCGAAGCCCAGGGCCGCGAGGGCGCGGGGACTTGTGGTGTCGGACCACTTCCCGGCCAGACGCGCGCACATGGAGGACAGGGTGAACATCGGGACGGTGGCGGCGCCGGCCGCCAGCGGGCTGTAGCCGAGGTCGCTCTGCAGGTAGATCATCAGCGGCAGGAACAGTCCGCCCATGGCGGCTCCCATGGCACCGCCCGCGACGGAGGCGGCGGAGAAGTTCCGGTTGTGGAAGAGCCGCAGCGGCAGGAGCGGCTCGCGGGTGTTGTGGTGCTGCCACCACACGAACACCGCCAGACACAGGAGGCCGAAGACCAGGATCAAGGGGATCGTCACCGGTCCGGCAACCGTGCCCCAGTCGTACGCCTCACCGCTCTGCACCCCGAAGACCAGGGCGGTCAGCCCCAGGCCGCTGAGCGCGATACCCCACAGGTCGAGACGGTGCTCCTTGGCGGGCCGCCAGTCGGGCAGCAGTCGGGCTGCCGCGATCCAGCCGAGGATCCCGACGGGGATGTTGACCAGGAAGATGCCGCGCCATCCGGTCCACGTGATCAGCAGACCTCCGATCACGGGGCCCGCGGCCATCGCCGCACCGCCGACCGCACCCCACACCCCGAGCGCCTTGCCGCGGCGCTCGGCGGGGAACATGTGCACGATCATCGACATGGTCTGGGGCGCGATCAGCGCGGCGGTCAGACCCTGGACGGCCCGTGCCGCGATCAGCACCTCAGGGCTCGGGGCGAGTGCACAGGCCAGCGAGGCCACGGTGAATCCGGCCAGGCCGGTCAGGAAGATCCGCTTGGGGCCGTAGCGGTCGCCGAGCCGTCCCGCGAGGATCAGCGGCACGGCGTAGCAGAGGGCGTAGGCGCTGTTGACCCAGACGGCCCCGTTGAGGGACGCCCCGAGCGAGGCTTGGATGTCGGGGACTGCCACGTTCACGACCGTGGCGTCCAGGCAGATCATGAAGAAGCTGACGCACAGCGCGTACAGCGCTGTCTGAGGGCTCGCGGGCGAGCCGGAAGACGTGAGGTTACGAAGCAGGCGGTGCAATTTCAGTCGTGTCCTTGGCATGCCCGCCCCGGCCGCACCAAACGGCGCCGGAAACCGAAGCGGGGAACGAAAGCCCGTCACGGGCGATGGCGCTCACACACACTTCGATTCGCACAGCAGGACTCCAAAGACTCGACAACACACCGAACACCTGGATCGGCATCCCTTTGATCTTCACAGCCGACACCGACACCAGGCATCCCCCGATCGGCCGGTCCACCCGGGGATGCCAGGCACATCCTGCCCTCGCCTCGACCAATCATCACGAGGCAACTCGGTGCCGGCTCCGTTGGGATCCCCATGCGCCCGGAGTTGTCATGCAGGCTTCAGGATCAGGTACTCAAAGGATTTGCCGACTTTCTACTGACTTCGGCTTTTCAGGGTGAGGGTGGTGCGTCGAGGGTCAGGCCGGTGCCAGCTATGAAGCCGTCGAGGGTGTGGGGCCGGTATTGAAGGCGTTTGAGGCGGTTGCGGACGAGGGCTTCGAGGCGGTCGAGGGCCATGACGGCGAGGTTGGCGAGGCTGCGTTTGACGTGGGCCCATACCCACTCGACTGGGTTGAGTTCGGGTGAGTAGGCGGGCAACAGGAACACGGTCAGCCATTCACGCTCGGCGACGAAGTCGCGCATCCTGCGGGAGACGTGGGTGTTCAGCCGGTCCCAGACCAGCACGATCGGTGCCCTGACCGGCTGGTGGACTCCGTCGACGAGCGCGATGAAGTCCCGCTCGCTCATGCTGCGACGTGTTCCCTTGCCCGCGGGATGGGTCCGTAGGCGGTGACACAGCCGGGTCCTCGAGCCTGGCCGCATCGCGATCAGCCCGGCCACCGACAGCCGTCCCGACCGCCGGCCGCTGATGGTGACGACCGGAGTCACTCCTCGCCGGCCCCAGGTACGCCCCCGGGGCGGCCTGCGGGTGAACCCGGCTTCGTCTTCGAAGCAGACGTAGCCCCCGCAGGCCGCCCTCGCCCTTTTACCTCCGGCCAGGTCGCCTCCCGCCACATACTCACGGCCTGCTCATCGCGTTCGGCGACCCGCCGGGCGGGGACCTGCGGGCTGAAGCCGAGCCGGTGCATCAACCGGGTAGCGCCCGAGACGCTGTAGGTGACGTGGAACTTCCGGCCGATCAGCGTGGCCACCCTCGACGCGGTCCACACCTGGTCCTCCACCCAGCCATGAGCGGCCGGGCCCTGCTCCAGATACGCGGCCAGCTTCTCCAGACACCGCGGGGACAGACGGCACCGTGGACCGCTCGGACCGCGGGAGGCCAGAGCCTGAACACCACCATCCCGCCACAACTGATGCCATTGATAAGCCGACTTCACGCTCACCCGAAGCCGCCGTGCGACCTCCGACGGATTGATCTTCTGCTCGAACAGCTCAGCCGCCTGCATACGAACCGTCTCCCGGCGCCGACGTCCCGCAGGAGTCAGCCCGCCCCCATCCGCATATTTCACACACCACGGATACAGCCACCCACCCAGACCCATCAGGGACTTCGCAAACATTCACCCCAAAGAGCTGAAGTCAGTAATGACGAGCCTGAGACGTCTCCTGGCGCCTGAGCGCTCGTGGGCGCCGGAGACGGCGGACGGGATCTACAGCCCGTTTCTGTGGCTCGGGCAACATCTAGCCGTCGCGATCTTCATTTGTGTCGTTGTGGCGTGTGGCCTGACGGCGTGGCAGGGATCGCCCCGGCTCAAAGAGATGGGTCTGACGACCGGCTGGACGTTCGCGGCGGTCGTCGGCATGATCTCGGTTCCCGGCATCGTCGCGCTGCTCAGCAAGGCGGTGAACGGGGCCTTTAAGGCCATGTTCGACGGTGGCGAGGGGACCGTGCTCGCCGCGATCCGGACGGACATGGACCATGGGGCGGACAAGGCGAATCCGTTGGCCTGGATGCTCCTCATGGGGGCTCTGGTGGTCGCGCTCGGGTTCGCGGCGATCGTGTTCGCGGTCCGGAACCTGGCCATTTTGGCGTGGGTCTGCTCCGCACCTCTGGTGCTGGCCTCGCTGGCCCGCGCGGGCGACACCCGCGCGGTCAAAGCGTGGGTGAGGGTGTTGCTGGGGCTGATCTTCGCGCCGTTCGCAATGATCCTCATCACCCCCTTGGTGGCGGGGTTTCAGGGGGCTTTGATCGCGGACGCGGTCCTGCTCTGCCTGGCCGACGTCATCATGCTCCGGATGATCTTCCACGGCATCCCGTACTTCGGGCCGCGGATTGGTCACGCAGTCCGGGACGCGGTGGAGCAGAACACCAGCAACCGCGTTGCTCGGGCCGTGGTCAAGGCGGGTGTGCCCACGTTCTACGAGAACGAGAACACGCCCCGCCAGCCCCGCACGGTCGACACCCCGGGCCGGGCCGCGAGCCAACACGGGGCCCTGCTCGCCGGCGCCTTCGGGATCCGGGCGAAACAGCCGCACGGTCAGCTCACGACCCGATCCGCGATCGACAAGGCGGAGCGGGAAGCACCCCGCCGCCAGCAGGTGACCGAGGCACGGCGCCAAGCCCACTTGGCTGCCGCCGCAGCCAACCCCCGGCCCCCGGCCGGGGGCGGCCAGTCCGGGCCGGGCCCCGCGCCCGGCCCGTCCGGCGGGCCCCGCCCGCCCCGCACCCCCGCACCTGCACCCGTACCGAATCCGAGCCGTGGGGCGCCGCCCCCGCCCCGCACCCCGTAGGAGGAACCCATGTACTCCCTGACGTCCGGCCTTCGTGTTCCGGCCCTTCAGCGCGGACTGAGCCCCACCGAACTGGCGCTGGCCAAGGTGAATGCCGGCGTCGGGGGCGTACTGCTCGCCAGCGGATTCGTCAGCCCCCCGCCGCTCTGGTCGGTCGGCGCGGTCGGCGCAGCCGCGGTGCTGCTCAACATGTCGCCGGGCCCCCGGTCGTTGGCCCGCTGGGCCACGGTCGGGTACCGGCGCCTGACCGAACGCACCGCCCCGCCCGGCATGACCGGCGCGGACGGGGCCACGATGACGTGGGCCCTGTACCCCGGGCAGGGCACCATCCAGGACCCCGCCCGCCGCGCCGGCTTCCACGCGGCGCTCAGCCGCGCGCTGACCTTCGCGGGGAACCAGGCCCGGGTGGCCGGCATCCAGGTCCACGTCACCTACCACTCGACCACCGTGGACGGATACCGCACCCACACCCAGACCATCTCCGTCCACGTCCCCAAGAGCCTGGGCAAAGCCGATCGGATCATGGGCACCCTGGAAGGCGAGTTCGAAGCGCTGGGCGTGCTCATCCCGGTCGACGTGGATGACGTTCCCGAGGTGGCCGAGCGCGGCCCTGGCTGGGTCGGCCTCGTGGACGGCCGCTACGCGTCCACTGCCCGCATCACCGGATGGCCGGCCCAGACGGACGGCACCCTGATGCCGGATCTGCTGCTCGGCACGGTCCGAGGGCGCCTCAACCCCAACCCGGAGCCGTTTCCCGACCGGTCCCTGTCGGTGCTGTACCGGCCGCTGCCCGAAGGCCAGTCCCGGCGCTCAGCGAAGTGGACGCGCGCCATCAGCGAGGCATTCCGCATGGACAAGGTCGCGGCGGATGCCGACAGCATCGCGGACGACACGACCCACGGTGCACTCGTTGCCGGTGACTCCCTGATCGACCTGGACGCGTACCTGACCACCTGGGGAGACAGCCCCGAGGAGGTCACCGCCGCCCGCCTGCAAACCGACATCGGCGCCGACCGGCACCGCCTCGGCCTGGACTGGCTTGCCGGCCAGCAGCACCGCGCCCACGTGATGACCAGCCCCCACGGAGCCCAGACCCGGAAAGGAGCGGTCCTGTGATCCGCCTCCCGGCCAATGCCGCAGCCGTCACCGCCCCCTTCGCCGCCGCCGTCGACGCCTTCCCCGGCATCCGCATCGGCAAGTCCCTGCTCGATGGCCGCGCCTTCGACCTGTCCCCCGTACTTGTGGACCAGCGCGACCTACCGTCCACCATCGGGATCACCCTGGGCGGTCTCGGCTCCGGCAAGTCCACCACGGACAAGATCAGGGCCTTTCGGGAGAACCGGCGGCACCAAGACCAGTTCGTCGTTGTTGACTCCTTCGGAGAGCGCAAGGGCGGTGAGTGGACACCCGTGACCGAAGCCTTGGGCGGACTGGTCGTCCGGGCCGGCGAGTTCACCCTCAACCCCTGCTCGCCGGTGCTCCCTCACGGCGTGCCGGAGGAACTCATCCGCGCACTCATCCTCGCGGTGGAGCCCCAGGCCATGAACCCGCAGTGCGCGCACGCACTCCAGCACGCCGTAGCGAACCCGAAGGCCGTGGACCTGCGCGGAGTACGCGACGCCCTGGTCCACCCGGAGGCAGGCACCTGGCCCGCCGCGAAACTCCGGCGGTGGGGCGAAGGCGCGGCCATCGCCCTCGACCGCTACATCTCGGGATCGCTGGCCGGCCTCTTCGACGGGGACCACGCGAGCCTGCCCCCGGTCGATTCCCCGATGACCACGTTCGACTTCTCCGGCCTGGACCGCAACAGCCCCGCGATTCCGGCCCTGATGTCCGTAGTGGCTGTATGGATCGAACACGTGTGGCTCCCCCAGGCGCCGGCCAGCCACCGCCACCTCGTCCTCGAAGAGGCCTGGGAGATCCTGCGCAACCCGGCCACCACGGGGCTGATTCAGCGGATCGCGAAGAACTCGCGTAAGGCGTCCTTGTCGATTCAGGCGATCATGCACACCCTGAGCGACCTCGGAGAGGGTCAGGCGCAGGACCTGGCCAAACTGTGCGAGATCGCGCACGTCGGACGGCTCACACCGCCAGAAGCCGCCCTTGTCGGGGAGCTGCTCGGCCTGCCCCAGTGGGCCGTCGAGCAGATCCCCCGTCTTGAGCAGGGAGAGGCGGTGTGGAAGGTCGGTCCGCACTACGTGGACATCATCAAGACCGTCCTCGAAACCGAGGAAGAGGTGCGCCTCACCGATACCTCCTCCCGCCGCCGCCAGGCACAGAAGGCCGCAGCCGACCAGGCCGAGCACGACCAAGACCCGGACGGCGCCTTCGAGGAGGACGACCAGGAGGACGAGCAGCACCACGAGGAGGAGGAGCACCAGGAGCACGCGGACGCGGGGGAGCTCCCCGAAGAGCTCCCCCGCTGTGAAGACAGTGACTACGTGCTGGCGCCACCGGCCGCGCAGCACGCAGGCCGGGATACCGGAGGAGCCTGGGACTTCGACATGCCGCCCACCGTCATCGACAGTCGGCATCACGACGTCGTCCAGGCCGCGCGGGAAGGCCGGCACGCTGAAGCATCCGACCTGGCAGTCCTGGGTGAATCCCAGGACATCCGCGCGCACGGCATCAACTCCGACCAGGCCCTGTCCTGGCTCTCCACCCGGGCCAAGTTGGCCGAACTCAACGGAAGGCCGGAGACAGCCACCTTGCTACGGGCTAACGTCACCCGCATGGGACGAGACGTTGAATGGTGGGAGCAGCAACCCGCGAACACCGGCACTCCGATGCCGGTACCCGCACCCGCACAGCCGCTCTACGGGACCCCGCCCCCCGCCCCCTCCCAAGACACGACGGGCGAGAAGGCCCCCTCGGCACCGCGCCGGCGGACCTGGCCCTACATCGCCGTGATCGCCGTCCTGGCCTTGACAGCCGGCGGCATCTGGCAGAAGGCCGAAACCGACCGGGCCACCGAAGCACGGCAACAGACAGCCGCCGCGTACAAGGGACAGTCCGGCGCGAGCCTGCTCATGGACGACGTCGACGCTGACGTTGTTGCTCAGTGGACCCGGGACCGCGACCGCGTCATCATCGAACTCCGCTCGTTCTTCGAAACCAACGCTCAGTACCTGCGCATCGAGGCAGACGGTCAAAGCGCCGTTAGCACCCGCGGACCCGACCGATACATCAAGGATCCTCAGTTGGAGGTTCCGGTCAGTGACCCGCTGGCGGACGTCACGGTCCGGATAGTCATCGGCGGCAAGATCTGGAAGGAAGGCGCCAAGGGGACCGAGCGGAAGATCCGCCTGTCCCCTTCCGGGGCCGCTTTCGACGCGGACACGGGCGAGCGCCTGCCCGGCGCCTGACGACTGCTCGGCACGCACGAAGAGGCCCGGTCCCCCCGGAGATCCGGGGGGACCGGGCCTCTTTGCGTTGTGGCGGGGTTCTGCCCCTGGAAATTTTCAGCGGAAAATCGGGCGCCAGCCGGGCCCCCGTTCCCGGAGGGATGCCGCTGATCTGAGACCCTGGACCGGCCTGCCCCCGGCCGATCCGGCGGTAGCAGCACTCCGGAGTACCGGGCTCGTACCGGGAAATCCACGGACAGATTGGAATGTGACATGCAGTCATCCGTACTCGTCGTGTCCACCGACCCGCAGGGGTCGGCGGTCACGTGGGCCGAGAAGGTAGGCGACAGCCTGCCTTTCGACTTCATGGCCGCACACCATGCGGCGGATCAGCTCGTCAGGCTCAAGCAGCACGGCGCGAGGATCCACGTCATCGCCAACCAGAAGGGCGGGGTGGGAAAGACCACCACCACGGTCAATCTCGCTGCCGTCACGCATGACTCGCTCGGCGAGACGGAGACCTACCAGCACATCTTCATCGACACCCCGGGCACGCTCGCCGATGAGGAGATCCTGAACAGAGCGCTGGACATCGCCGACGACGTCGTGGTGCCGATGATCACCGAACCGCTTTGCTTCGACCCCACCGCCCGCACGATCGAGCAAGTCCTCAAGCCGCGGGGGATCCCGTACCGGGTCATCATCAACAACTGGGACCCGAGGGACGGCAAGGCCGACTTGGACGACACCCGGGCCTACATCGTTAAGAAGGGGTGGCCGGTCGCGCGGGGCGTCGTCCGACGCTACAAGATCCACAGTCGCGCCATCGCTGAGGGGACAGTCGTCACGCAATACCGCGACAGCCAGACCGCGTACCGGGGGCGTGAAGACTACTTCAAGCTCGCCCTTGAACTCGGCTACGGCGGTAGCGTCACGCAGGCCGCCAAGGGCGGTGCCTGATGGCGGGGCGCCGTGTCTCCTTCGCCGACATGGCGGACGATCCCGTTCTGGAGCAGCCCGGGGTGGACACCAGGCCGCAGGCCCGATGGCTGACGCTCGACCGCTGTCTCCCCAACCCCCGCAACCCGCGCGAGTCCGTGGGCGACCTGACAGACCTGGCCACGATCAAGGATCGTCAGCTCCAAAGTTGCCTGGCCATCACCCGGGCCGCCTACCTGAAGCTCTGGCCCGAGGACGCGCAGACACTCGGCGGGGGCCCCGACGACGTCGTGTTCGTCAACGGCAACCGCCGCCTCGCAGCCGCTCGGAAGTACGGGCGTGACGAACTGCTCGTCGTCACGGACGACACCCTCGCCACCTCCCAAGCGGCAGTCCTTCGCGCGGCCTACGACGAGAACGCCGGCCGGACCGACCTCGACCCCATCGAGGAGGCCCGCGTCGTGATGGACATCGTCACCACGTACGCCACGGCCAAAGAGGCGGCCAGCGCCGAAGGCTGGTCGGAGCCATGGATCAGCCACCGAAAGAACCTCCTCAAGATTCACCCAGAACTGCGCGAAGCCGTGAGGGCGAAGGCACGTGGAGCCGAAGGCCTCGCCATCCGAGACGCGCGCCGGCTAGGAGCAGTGAAGGGCATCGAGAGCATGCCTCTCGCCGAACAGCGCGAGGAACTCGCGAGGCTGCTCCGCGTTGACGACAAGGCCGCAGCGCGCAAGACGACGCAGACCAAGCCGCCGAAGGCCGGGAAATTTTCCGCGGAAAATTCGCGCGGCCGGTCCGTGCCGGAACAGCGCCCCGAGTCGGCTGCGCACACCTGGACCATGCCGGCCGATGCGGTTGCCGAGTTCTCCGCCGTGTTTGCTGCGGAAGCCGTTGCTACGGGAACAACTCCCGAATCGGTGATGCTGGCCGCGCTGGACGCCCTCCGCCCCGTGCGCCAGGAAGCGGAGGAAGCGGCTTCTTGACCCCAACCGTCACGGGCTGAGCCCGGTATTGAGCGGGACTTCCCCAATTGGGGAAGTCCCGCTTTCTTGGCGGCATCAGCTCGGCTCAGTCAGGGTGGTTAGGGTATGTGCAGCCCGCGCCGATATGGCGTGCGCGGGTCAGGCCCGGTGCCCGCTTCGATCGGGGGCAGTACCGCCGGGCCGACCCCCTCTTTCGTTCCTAGGGGGCCGGCGGGCCGGGTGGGCGGGGGCGGTTACGCCCAGTCCACGCCCAGCTTCGCGAGCGCGCCGAGTTGCTCGGCGGTGAGCTTGTCGCGCCGGCTCTTGGTGTTGCTGGTCCATACGCCGAGTTTCACCACGGTGGGTTCTGTCTCGCCTTCGGCGGTGATTGTTTCGGTGTGCCCGCGGGGTACCGGTCGGGTGCCTTCCCGCGCGACCCACTGGGCGAGCGCGGCGAGTCCGCGCTGGAACGCCTGCTGCGCTTTGGGAGTCGCCTTCGTGCTCGGGGCGGTGGGGGTCGGCGCCAGGGCGGGGCGAATGCCGAGTTTGGACAACCGCTTCTGCTGCTCGGCGGTGAGCTGTGCCCAGACGTCTGGGCGCTTGTGCTGGTGGAGCCAGCGGCCGACGTCGTCGCCGTCGATGGTCACTCCGGGGGCGATGTCGGGGAGGGATCCGTCAGCGTCGGCCAGGGCGGCGAGGAGCCGGTAGTTACGTTGCCAGTCCAGCGGCCACGGGCAGTCCCAGTCTTCATCGATCGCGGCGAGCTGCGCGGCTCGGGTCGTTGCGGTCTTTTCGTCCTTCCCTAGGCCGTTCTTGACGCCCTTGCGCCGCAGGTTGGCCATGTGCTGCCCGATGGGCACCATCGTCTCGCCCTCGCCCCACAGGGCGTTCTGCCGGGGTGCCAGGTGTCCGCTTGCCCGGTGGTAGGCGCGCAGCGCGGCAAGCTTGTCCTCCCAGGCCTCTTCACCCGGCTCCCAGACCATGCCTGCTTCGGGTGCGTCCAGGAGCTTTTGGCGCCGCTCCTCCAGTTCTCCGGCCCGCAGGGCCTTGCGCTGCTGGTGGACCCACCGGCCGAGAGGGAAGTTCTTCGTGACGCCCACCGGCGTCTCGGTGTCGTAGGGGACCGCGTGCAGGCCGGTGATTTCGTGCTCGGTGCGCCAGCGCAGGAGTGCCTGGTAGCCCTCAAGCCAGACCAGGGATTCGGGCCGGTACACGCGGGTGCGCAGGAAGGCCGCGATAGCCGCAGCGTCACGCGGGGTGGAGAAGTGCAGCAACGCGGACTCCGCCGCGACGTCCGCCCCGTCCTCCTGGTCCTGGTCGTCCCCCTTGACCCCGCCGGCGGCGCCGATGATCCGGCCCTGGTCGTCACGCTGGACGTGCACGGTGTGCTTCCCGCTGCTCAGAGCGCGCGAAGCGAGTTGCTCGACCAGTCGTTCGTCATGACTGCGCAGGCCCTGGAGGACAGCGACCAGGCCCGCGTACGAAGCGGACGCCACCATGTCCTTGGGGTCCTCCCCGGGCTCCAGGAAGACCGGGACGATGATCCGGGCCACCTTGGTGGAGCCGTCCCGGTTGAGCCGCAGCGCACGGCCGATGTTCTGGACGATCTCCACCTGGGACCCGCGGGTGTCCGCGAAGCAGATGGCTTCGACGCCGCGTTCGCCGGTGATGTCGACTCCTTCCCCGAGTACGCGCACGGACGCGAGGAACGCCCGGTGCACGCGGTGCCCGGTGTGGTCGATGCCGTTGGCGAACTGGCGCAGCACCTCGCGCCGCTCGGACACGAGGTGATCGCCGCACAGCCACGCCGACCACACCCGGCCGGGGGGCACGTGCCGGCCTGCCTCCAGTTCGTAGGGCTCCGCTTCGATCGACGACTCCGGGAGCTCCTCGGCGCGCGCCAGCGCGACAGGGTCACTCTCGCTGACGTACAGCTCGGCTGCTGTCGCGGGAAGCTTTTCAGCGAAGGCCCGGGCCTCTTCGACCTTTTGATGAAAGGTCATCACGGTTTTCAGATTGTGCCGCGCGGCGTGTTCGAGTAGTGCGGTCTGCAAAAGCGCGAGACGCCGTCCCCGCAGTGATTCCTCCGAGAGTACGAATCGCTGCGGTGTGGGGTCCCGGATTTCCAAGACGTCGATTTCGAATCCGGCGAGGATCTCCCGCTCGATGGCCTCGGACAGTCCTAGATCGGCGAGCCACGGACCGTAGGTGCCCTCGGGGTCGTCTGCCATCGACGCGATGTCGGGCGCCGGCCCGGCTGCGGCTTTCCGCGGCTGCGCTGCGGCGAGGATCCGGGGGGTGGCGGTGAGGTACAGGCGGAAGTCGGCGGGGATCCGGGTGTTGTCGTGGATCGCGGCCCAGGGCCGGCCCAGGTCCCCAGCCGTCCCGTGGGCTTCGTCCACGATGGCCAGGTCGAAGGGATCCATGCGCTGCCCGTAGAGCCGCTCCCCGCCCGAGAGAGCAGCCTCCAGGGGCCCGCGCACCTTCTGGACGGCCTCAGGGTCGGTGGCGTCCTCACGGTCGACCAGGGAGGCGTACGTAGCGAACACGACCACGGGCCCCCGTGCGGCCCACAGGGCGAGCTGCACGGGGTTGGTCGTGGTGCGCACCACGAGTTCGGTGAGTACCGCGTCGTTCTCCAGCGAGCACACCGCGACCATCGGGGCGCGGTGGCCGACAGTGCGCCAGGCCTGCGCGGTCTGAGCGAGTAGATCCAGGGTCGGGGCGGTCACCAGGATCCGGCCCCCCGGGAAGCACTCCAGCGCACTCGCAGCAGCGGTGATCGTCTTCCCCGAGCCAGTCGCGGACACGATCGTCCCCCGCAGCCCCTGAGGCGGCACGGCCGATTTCACCGGCACCCCAACCCATTTCCGGATCGCCGACCGCTGGTCCACCTGATGTTCCCTGAGCTGAATACCAGACATTCGCATGCCTTCCCCGATACCGGATCCCAGTGACTACGCCTCAGACCAGAGGTAACGGCCCCGACCCTGCCTCGTCTTTCTGCCAACAGTACATGGTGCATCACCATGGTGTATGCATTATGGTTGGTTGGTCTCGACCAGGAGCAAACCAGCCCGCGGGCCCCCTGCGCTACGGCCGCCGGCTGAACCGTCAGCCAGCTGAGAGTGCTGGACAAAACCAACGAGTTTCTGTATCCGGCATACCGGACGTCGGCGCAGCCGTGAAAATGGGGCCGTGTGGCGGCTGCCCGTCCGACGGCCCTCGGTCACGATGTGACCCTCACCGCGAAGGCCGCATAGCCACAACCCTCGCCGCCCTCGGCCCCTCAGCTCAGACAGGCGTCCGAGATCGAGGTGGGTATTTTCGGGTTAGATCACCGGCTTCACCGCCCTGCTCGCCCCGGGGGACCGTCGGGGCAACGACGAGTTCAACCTGATTAATCCTCAAATTCGAAGCTGGGTTTCAGGAGATACTCGGCCAGCTTCTTTCTGTCCGATCGATCGAGCTCTAGATTCTTGATCGCCGCGACGATTTTTTCGTTTTTCGAGTTGAATACAGCAAGGAGAATATTATATTCTTCTCTTTTTATCTTCTTCTTGTATGCTGCACCCCAGGCAAGTGCTTCTTTAGTGGATGATTTTCGATGGAAAAGTGCGTCCTCCAGTTGTCGTGATGCGTGCATTCCAGCAAGGGCAGCCGCCTTAGCCATGGAAAAGGTTGATTCGCTTGCCAGGGTTTTGGCCAGCAGGGGCCGCTGAGCCTCGGAGACTGCTTTCATGCAGTACTGGTACTTGTAGTAGAGATCATCGGTCTCCC
>NZ_JAPEOX010000008.1 GCF_026340675.1 Streptomyces sp. NBC_01264 | reverse complement strand
GATGACCGCCGGCGGCCAC
Organism: Streptomyces sp. NBC_01264; assembly: GCF_026340675.1. NCBI lineage: Bacteria > Bacillati > Actinomycetota > Actinomycetes > Kitasatosporales > Streptomycetaceae > Streptomyces > Streptomyces sp. NBC_01264. Next base: position 63,202 of record NZ_JAPEOX010000008.1, on the reverse strand, counting down.
CGCTTCGAGATGATGATCCGCTTCACCGTCTGGAACCAGATCACCGGCAGCACGAGCCTGCTTGCCGCGGCCTGAATTACGCCCTCTACCAGGCCCTGGCACACCCTGACGCGCAATCAAACGATCACGCCGCCGACAACGTGACAGTGCCGGAAGTACAGCCACACACAGTGCGAAACGATCTCCACCGGGTACCGGTGATTCGCGTACGACGGCATGCTCGACGACACGAATCAGGCCCCTCTCCGGACGGACAACCCGAAGATCATCTCACCCTGCCCGACAACGTGACAGTGCCCCCAACTCCCATCCCCCACCTGACGGACAGCCACCACCCCAACGACACCGCAGAGGAGAAGACCCGCAGCACCCTCGGGCCCGTGGAACCCGACGCCCCGCAGCGTCACGCGACGGCCCATCCTCGAACGGCAGAGGACATTACGGGCAAACCACCGAGCCGACCAGCGTCACACCGCAAGTGAAGAATCGAGGTCAGGACTATGAATCAGCCCTGACCCCCGGGCGACCTCCGTCACCGTCCTGCCGGAAGAACGGACGAGCGCTATTGGGGGCTGGAGGAGATACGCGCGAAACGGGCCACTTGAACACGTCGGGTGACAACTGACTGCGCCGTGTGTCTGCCGCTTGATGATTGTCCGTGATGATCGTCAGTGGGGGACCACGGGTATTGTGGTTGCTGATCATGTGATTGGCGGTGTGTTTGTGGCGTCGGTGGAGCGGACGGCGTATCCGCGGTTCAAGCGGATCATCTCCGACCGTGAGCTGGCGCAGTTCTTCATTCCGGATGAGGCTGAGGTCGGGTGGGCGGCGAAGCGGACGCATGGCCGTCCGGAGTCGCTCCTTACGCTGCTGGTGTTGCTGAAGTCCTGTGGAAGGCTGGGGTACTTCCCAGGACTGGATGAGGTTCCGGATCTGGTTGTTGCCAGTGTGCGTGCTGCGGCTGGTCTGCCGGAGGACGTCTCGCCAGTGGCTGAGGAGCGGACGGTGAAGCGCTACCGTTCCTGGATCCGGGAGTACCTGGGCTTGGGGTACGACCCGGCCCTGGCGCGGAAGATCGCTGCTGTCGCGATGGAGGAGGCTGCCCCGGTGCGGGCCTCGGTGGTGGACTTGGTCAACGTCGCGCTGGAGGAGATTGTGCGGGCGGGCCTGGAACTGCCGGGCTTTTCGACGCTGGACCGGATGGCGGCCTCGGTCAGGACGCGGGTGGAGGGTGAGATTTGTGCCCGGATCGCCGAGCGGGTGGATGCGGCCCGGCCCCGTCTGGCGGGGTTGTTGGTGGTGCCGGACGGTGAGCGTCGCAGCCCCTTCGATGTGATCAAGGAGCCGGGACGGCGGGCGACGTGGTCCAGGTTCCGGCAGCACGGCGAGCGCGTCGATCTCGTTGATGGTTTCGGTGACGCTGCGAGGTGGGTGGAGGGGGTCGCTGCCGCCAAGGTCAGTGCGTTCGCGGAGCAGGCCCGGGTGCTGTCGGTCGGCGAGATGCTGGACATCAGCGAGCCGCGCAGGACCGCGCTGCTCGCGTGTGTGGTGGCGAAGGCCAGGGCTCGGGTGCGTGATGAGTTCGTGGTGATGCTGTCCAAGCGGATGGCGCGGCATGGCAAGCGGGCCCAGGAGGAGCTGGCAGACCTGGAGCAGCGTCACAAAGCGTCCACCGAGCAGCTGCTGGTCTCCTATAGGAACGTGCTGACGGTGCTGAAGGAGCACAGTCCCGACGAGCGTGCCGGTCTGAGTGGGCAGGGGAGCCTGGACGAGGCGTTGGCCGTGAAGCGTGTCCGCGAGGTGGTGGAGGGTAGTGGTGGCTTCGATGCCCAGCTGGCGGAGATCGAAGCCCTGTCCGCGTATCGGGGCGGGAACTGGACGCCTCTGGTCGAGCGGTTCTTCCGCCCTGACCGGCCGACGATGTTCAAACTGGCCCAGATCCTGACCTTCGTGCCCACCTCCCGGGATCGCAGCGTGCTGGATGCCCTGGAGCACGCCGTTGCCAACCGGCACCTGACCCGCGAGCTCATTCCCGACACGCCCGGGGCCCCTGCGGCAGCGACAGACGACGGGGATCCCGTACCGCCCAAGGTCCTGGACCTGTCGTTCGCCTCGCAGCAGTGGCGCACGACGGTGTATGCGAAGGACCGGCCGGGGATGCTGGTGCGCCGGCATTTCGAGGCGATGGTCTTCACCTACCTCGTCGAAGAGCTGCGTTGCGGGGACATCGCGGTGGTCGGGGCCGAGGACTTCGGCGACTGGACCATGATGCTGCTGCCCTGGGGTCAAGCGAAGTCCCAGGTGGCGGAGTTCTGCGAGCAGGCGGGCATCCCCGGTACCGCCGACGGGTTCGTGGACAACCTGAAACAGCAGCTCACGCAGGTCGCCGAGGAGGTGGGGCCTTGACCCCGGATTTTGAACACGTCTATGCGGCTTGGGTCAGGGTAGTTGCAGCTGGCTGGAGGTCGTTCTCGTAGGCGATCGGGGACCGGTGGCCGAGGCGGGAGTGTCGGCGGCGGGTGTTGTATCGGGTCAGCCAGCGGAACGCGTCCAGCCTGGCCTCGCGCTCGCTCGACCAGGCTTTGCGGCCTTTGAGTGTCTCCCTCTTGAAGGCGGCGTTGAAGCTTTCTGCGGCTGCGTTGTCGGCGCTGGATCCGATCGCGCCCATGCTCTGCCGGACCCCGGCTGACCTGCAGATTTCAGCGAAGGCCCTGCTCGAATATTGGGATCCGTGGTCCGTGTGCATGATCGCTCCGGCCAGGTTTCCACGGGTCCGCTCGGCTGCCGCCAGGGCGTCGATGACGAGTTCGGTTCGCATGTGATCGGCGATCGCCCACCCGGCCAGCCGGCGCGAGCACAAGTCGATGACGGTCGCGAGGTAGAGCGGCTTCGCGCCGCTGACCGGCAGGTATGTGATGTCGCCGACGTATTTTCTGTTGACGTCGGCTGCGGTGAAGTCGCGTCCGATCAGGTCCGGTGCCTTCGACGCGGCTTGGTCCGCGACGGTGGTGCGGTGCCGGCGGCGCAACCGGACTCCCTCGAGCCCGATGGTCCGCATGATCCTGGCGACCCGCTTGTGGTTGACCACCGGACCCTCCTCGTCGCGGAGTTCCGCGGTGATTCTGGGGGCTCCGTAGGTGCCGTCGGAGTCCTGGTGGATCTTGCGTATCCGGGCCGCGAGCCCGGCCTCGACGCTCTGCCTGGCCGCTCTCGCGGCCGCGGTGCGACGCCAGTAGTAAAAGCTCGACCGGGCCAGGCCGAGGATGTCGCAGAGCCGCTTCACGCCGTGACGGCGCTGGTGATCGTCAACGAACTGGTAGCGGTTCACCAGCGCGTCTCCGTCGCGAAATACCGGGCCGCCTTGCGGAGAATGTCCCGTTCTTCCTCGAGCTCGCGGATCCTCTTGCGGGCGGCGGCCAGCTCCGCCTGAACGGCGTCGCCGACGGCCTGCGAGGCGGCCGGCGGTGCGGAGTGGGCGCCAGGTCGGCGGCCGTCGGCGGCCCGGATCCAGTTCCTCAGCGTCTCGGTGTTCACCCCGAGATCAGCGGCGACCGACTTGATCGTCGCTCCCGGCCTCGACCGGTACAACGCGACCGCGTCCGCCTTGAACTCGGCGGGATAGTGCTTCATCCCCACAGGGACTCCGTTCTCCTGGACCATCAAGATCCAAGTGTCTCCGGTGTCCAAAACCTGGGGTCAAGGTCCGATGACCAGCAGCAAGCGTTCGGCCAGCACCTCCGCCGAGAGGCTGCCGCCGCCGGAGACGGAGGTGACCGCGTCCAGGCAGCCGGTCCGCAACACCGCCTCCTTCAGCATGTCGACAAGTGGCACGATGCCCCAGCGCTTCTGTACCTCGGCCTTGATCCTGCGCAGGTTGCGCGGTTCGGGCTGGGCATCGGCCGCAGTGAGCCGGATCGCCCCGGACTTCCGCTCGGCGATGTCCAGCCAGGACAGCTTGGGCATCTGATCGTTCAGCAGGGACAGCTCGGCCGTCATCTGTCCGCGCAGCTCGTCGATGAACACCGAGGCGTCCAGCGGCTTGCGCAGCTCCCGGTAGTTCTCGGCCCTCCGGGCCTCGAAGTCCTGCGGCAGGTCCTCATCCGGGTTGCGCCACCTGTCGGCGCCGACCACCCAGATCTCCTTGCACTTGAGCTGATCGCGCAGAGCCTGGAAGGCGACGACCTCGTAGACCATGCGCACCACCCGGCGCCGGCCGCGCTTGTCGGTGCGGTGCACGACCTCCGCCCAGTCGCCTCCCATCGCCTTGTGGACCGGCACCGTCTCGCCCAGCGGGTAGTACGTCGTGTTCCCGGCGCTCGCGTACCGGGCCACCAGCGCCAGGGCCTCGACCACCGGCCTGTGGGCGTGGTTGGAGGAGCGGAACTCCAGCACGTCCAGCAGCTTGATCAGCCCGCGCCGGTAGTGATTGGTGTACGACGCCTTCAGCGTGGTCTGCACCGTACGCCGGTAGACCGGCCCGCGGGTCTTGAACTCGTGCACCAGCTCCCGCAGCGTTGCCTCGCCCCCGGACACCGCCGGGAACACGACCTGCCGCACCGTGCCCTCCGGGGCGCCGAGCGAGGCCTCGGCGAGCTTGAAGAGGATGTTCTCCTTGCCCGACACTTTCTTGAACGCGTTGACCAGCTGCTCGGTGACCTTCTTCTCCGCCCGCGCCCCAATCCGGTGCACCGTGGAGATCAGCAGCTCCACCAGCGTGTCCGTGATCTCCCGCTCGCGTTCGTGCAGGAGTGCGGCCAGCAACGTCACCCGCAGCGGCAGCGGGTGCGTCCGCAGATGGGAAGGCGACTCCACCGCGGCCCGAGCCCGCCAGCCGGCCAGTACCTTCGGTGCCACGTCGAGGAACAGATCCGGCGGCAGGCCGACTGCCCGCACCGCCAGGAGCTTGTCGATCTCGGTGAGCATCGTCTCCAGGCTCACGTTGCCCGGCGCTTCCTTGATCTTCCCCAGTACGGGCGGCCCGTCCTCGCCGTCGATGGCTCCGTCGCCAGGTCCGGCCTCGTCGTCCTGGTCGGCGCCGCCGGCCGCCAGAGCAGTAATCCGCTCAACGCTCTCCGCGGTCAGCCGCGAGGAGATCCGTGCCGTCAGCGCTTCCTCGGCCGCCCGCAGGGCAGCCGCCACGATCCGGTCGCACCGCGCCGGCGTAGGCGGCTCGATGCTCTCGACGCGGCAACGCGTCAGCAACTCCACCCGCACTTGCTCGGGCCTGCGTTCCTTGTGCGCAACGTGCTCGGCCAGATGAGCCGTCAGCTTCTCTGCATCCGCGACGCTGCACTCACGGAATCCGAGGTGCCCCCGGATCTGCGCGCGGTGGTACTCGACCGTACGGCCCGTCCACTCGTAGAAGCCCAACTCCGACGCGGGAACCTGCACCTGCCGAGCCACGAACTCCACGGCCTCGCCAGACAGCTCCGCCCGGCCCCGGGGAAACCGGCCGTACTGGGTGTAGAACTTCAGCAACACGGCAAAGCCAAGGCGTGTCGCACCGCGCTTGCCGGACACAAGCACCTGCTCGTCCTTCAGCAGCGTCCAGTGCTCGACCAGCTCATCCAAGTCCAACGGGGTACGGGCCACGTTCGTAGATCGTCCTCGCGTGGGCTCACACACCGCAGCCGTACGGCCCCAGGCTCACCCGCACGAGGGATGCCCTCGCAAGATCACCGTCGTTTGCGGCTGGTGACAAAGTTCTTACCGGCACCCCATCTACCGGGAGACGGCTCCAACCGCGGAGTGCCGCAGGTGCCGGAGCAACCGTACGGGCGGTGGCCGGACGTGCTGGCCGAGGCGGCCCGGGAACTGGACGAGGTGGTCATGGTTGGCCACTCCACCGGCGGGATGTTCATGCTGTCCGTCCCCGAGCTGGAGGAGCGGCTTGCCGGGATGGCCCTGGTCAGCAGCGCCCCGCACGCCGGGTGGCGCCCGGTCTTCGCCCAGTGGGCTGAGGCACACCCCCCTCCCAGGTCTTGCGGAGGCAGCCGACGCTTACGGGCGAAACCCGAATGACGAGGCACTGCGCGCACTCACCCTCACCGCTGCGCAGTGGAACTTCACTCAGGACGGCCTGGCTGCGGGCCGTGCCTTGCTGGAAGGTCTTCCCTACTGCCATGAAGCGGTGTCCTGGGCGGATGCCAACTTCGACGAGACCTACCAGGCCCGGTGGAAGCCGGAGAGCAGCAGCCTGCCGACGCTGATCGTGAGCGGCTCCGAGGACCACGTGGTCGACCAGAGTCTGTGGCAGGACGACGCGACCTTCGACCGGCCCCACGTGCTAAAGCGCACGATCCAGGGCGGAAGCCATTTTCCCTGGGTCGAGAACCCGCAAGCAGTCTGCACGGCCTTCGCCGAGCTGACCGAGTTGCTGCACGGCTCGATTCCCTCTGTGACCCGGTGATGCTCCTTTTCCGGCCGGGGCGGCCCGTCACGGCCGACTCCACTTCATGAGAGATTCGAGAGACTCATTGCCAGATGTCCGAGCGGTAAATGGAGCGGTCTTTCCCCGTATCCTGGCTTGCCGCGGATGTGGTTTCGAATCACCGCCGGGCACTCGCGCACTCGCTTACTTGAATGGCGGCGACCGCGGAAGGCTGGCACGAGGATAGATCGTTCGCAGGGCAGAGATCCGCCTCCGAGGCCGCAGACCCGCCCAAAGACCCCATGAAAACTTCAGAAACTGGAGGTCCGCATGTCCGGCCAGAGTCCCCGAGACGTCGCGCTAGACCTTTTGGCAGCACTCGGCGATCAGGATTGGGATACCGTCAGTCGCCTGTATGCGGAGGACGTCGTCGTTCACTGGCCTCTCTGTCTGCCCGAGCCAGCCACCTTGGAGGGCAGGGAGGCGATTCACCACATGCTCCGCGAAACGTGGGGTGTGCTGGAGTTCCGGCCCACTAATATCAGGGTCCACGAAACAGGAAACCCCGACATTGTCATCGCCGAGTATGACTACGACGGTAGAGTGGTCGCTACCGGTCGGAGTTTCCAAGCGGCCAACGTGCTCGTCCTGACCGTTCACGGCGGGCAAATCGTCAATGCCCGCGGCTATCACAATCACGCTGTCATGGCCGCCATGCGCGGTATTTTCGAGACCGTCACCTTGGAACTGAGTCTCGTGGACAAGGAGAACCGCCGGCCTGTCCCTCAATGACGACGTTGACGTGCGCGCACTTGCTGCTGCCTGAGGCTGTCCGACACGACTGGGAGGATTCCCGTGCCCGCTGGAGTGGAAATCGATTTCGACCTTCCCGCCGCGATGCGCGATGGCGCGGTCCTGTTCGCAGACGTCTACCGCCCGCACGATGGCGGCGTTCTCCCGGTACTACTGGCTCGCACACCATACGGGAAACAGGCTCTGCCCGCCGTCCTCGACCCGGTTGGACTGGCCCGGCACGGCTACATCGTCGTCCTGCAGGACGTCCGGGGACGCAACAAGTCCGAGGGCGAGTGGTGCCCACTGGCCCACGAGGGACCCGACGGTTACGACTCCGTGCGCTGGGCCGCACGCTTGCCGGGATCCAGCGGATCGGTCGGCCTGCTCGGCGGCAGCTACCTCGGCAACGCGCAATGGATGGCCGCCGCGAGCTGCCCGCCCGAGCTAAAGGTCCTCACTCCCAGCGTTACCTGGTGCGACCCGCACGACGGCCTGTGGACACGTGGCGGCGCCACCGAACTGGGACTGGGCCTGTACTGGTCCCTGCTGCAGGGAGTCGACTTCCTCGCCAGAGAGCATGCCGACGACCCCGCACAACGCACGGCCCGGATCAGCGCGCTCGTCGGCGACCTCGACGCTCTCGCCCAGCGCGGGTACTGGGAACTGCCAGCTGTCCCGTCCCCCGTCATCGCCCGCCACCATGTCCCCGACCTGGGCCACGAACGCGTCCGCACCGCCCCGGACACAGCAAAAGACACTCGAGTAGCCGGCCGGCACCAGCACATCCACCTGCCCAGCCTGCACATCGGAGGCTGGTACGACGTCTTCTGCCAAGGGGTCCTCGACAACTACACGGCGATGGCCGCGGCAGGGCGACCAGCCAGACTCGTCATGGGACCCTGGGAACACACCACCAACTATGCCAGCAGCGTGGGAGAGGTCGACTGCGGAACCGCGGCCAGCGGAGCCTTCCTCGACTTGAAGACCTCGCTCGCCGCCCTGCGCCTCGACTGGCTCGACCGCTGGCTCAAGCCGGACACGCCCCGCAACGACGACGGGGCACCGGTCAAGATCTTCGTCATGGGCGCCAACCGCTGGCGCGACGAGGACAGCTGGCCCTTGGCACGGAGCGTGGAAACCCCCTTCTACCTGCACGCAGGAGGCGGTCTGTCGCAGCACAGGCCACGACCCGACGAGGAGACCGCCCGCTACACCTACGATCCCGCCGACCCGGTGCCCACCCATGGCGGGGCCCAGCTCATGGCCAGCGGCTACCCGGCCGGCCCGCGAGACCAGCGGGACATCGAAGCACGCCCCGACGTCCTCGTCTACACCAGCGAGCCCCTCGCGGAAGACATGGAGGTGACCGGTCGGATCACCCTCCTCCTCCACGCGGCAACCGACGCCCCCTCCACCGACTGGGTCGCCCGCCTGTGCGACGTCGACACCCACGGGAAGTCGCTCAACATCACCGACGGGATCATCCGCACCTACGGCACCCCGGGAACAGCAGCCGAGCACCACATCGATCTCTGGTCCACCAGCACCCTCGTCCGCGCCGGCCACCGCCTGCGGGTCCACATCACCTCCAGCAGCTTCCCCCGCTGGGACCGCAACCTCAACACCGGCCGCGACCAGGCCACCACCATGCGCACCGCCCGCCAGACCGTGTTCCACGACGCCGCCCGCCCTACCCGGATCATGTTGCCCATCACACCCACCACCTGAATCACGGCCTCCGCCGCTCGGCCAGAAGGGCGCCAGAAGGGGTGGCAGGGTGGTCACGACTGCTCAAGACGCGACCGGCGTGAGTTCGCCCAAGTGGGAGCTAACTTCCCGAACCGTCAGATAGCTCGATCCGGACAACCCTGACCTTGACGGGCGCTGAGGATATCGTCACCGTCAGTAGCCATCCAGGTCACAGGGCCCGATCCGGGGCTTTGGAGGAGTTACGCCCGAAGGGCGCCCCCGCGGGGGCGCCCTTCGGGCGTAACTCCTCCAAAGCCCCTATTGACCCTGCCCCGAGGACGCGACCATCACGACCTTCTGAATGCTTACTTCTCAACGCCGCCCGAACGGCTGGACTGGAGGGAAGTAACTGGGACGAGGCTTGTGGAACCCTGAGAGCGGAGCGCTTGGGAGTTGGCTTGCCAGTGTCTCCATTTTCCAGATCCCTGATTCAGGAAGGCCATATGTCAATTTTCATAATTGGGCATGCGGATGACCCAGAGACCGCCGATACTTTCCTTCCCGAAGGTGTATCTGTTCACATTTACGCCCCGAAGGGAATGGCTTGTCCATTCGAGATCGCCATGCGCGCACTCGCCGGGCAGGCGCAGGTCGTCGACACCTACAGCAAGGCTATCCCCAACTACATCCTCTATACACTCGAACCCGAAATGGGAGCAGCCGCTTGGCAGGTTGCCCTGAATTACGACCTCGCATCAGTTTTTATCGGAGATAATACAGCTCAGAGGCTCCCGCTGTGCAATGATATCCCCGGATGCCGAGACCGCGGCCGCGGCCACCACCTGTGCGATGGCGTCTTGGGATATGTTGGGCAGTCAGCCGATAAGAACTATCACATGCTGGCATGCACGGGGGACGAAATCGCGGAAGGAACCATCTCCGACACGGAGGTGCGGAATTTCATCCTGTCCACATCGTACGATGGCCAGAAGGCATTGTGGGCAGGATGGAATGACGACAAGAAGGTGCAGATGCTGGCCTGGAATGCGATTCGCTCCTGGCGCCACAATCTCTATCTCGAATCCTTCTGCGTCGATAATGGTCATGGCGATTGGGCTATTTTTAGATATTATGCCAGCCTGGATGACGACGAAAAGGTTTTCTTTGACGATCCGGGGCTCAATGTGGTTATCGGCAAGGGCTACCGCGACGCAATCGCAAGAGTTGTGCATTCAGCCGCCAGCGGGTCAATCACTAATTCAATGACAGTTGAAAACTGTGGCGGCGATCCCACTGAATGGAATCACTATGCCGCCTTGCGAGATGCGGGAGTATTCGAGTTTCCAGACGGCGAATCTTCGGAATCCGACCCTGAAGAATAGTTCGAAATTTGCGGCTGCGTCGCTGCCCAGGGCTAATTCATAGTCGTGTTGATCATGCTGCGGTGCAGGTCAGGCGAGTCCGAGGAGGTCGAGTGGGCGGGTGAAGGGTGTGTAGGAGGTCTCGCGGAGTCCGGCGGCGATGTTGTGGTGGCCGGCGTCGCGGAGGGTGTTGATCGCGAGGTTGCGCAGGGTGGCCATGTTGGCTGGTCCGTGTCCGGTGCGGATCTTGGAGGCGGGCATTGTCACGTTGTCGGCGGTATGATCGTTTGATTGCGCGTCAGGGTGTGCCAGGGCCTGGACGGGGCTGGTTCAGGCCGCGGCCAGCAGGCTCGTGCTGCCGGTGATCTGGTTCCAGACGGTGAAGCGGATCATCATCTCGAAGCGGTGGCCGCCGGCGGTCATCAGATGCCGGTGGGGTCGGAAGTGGGGTGAGATCCCGGTGAACGCGGCCAGGAACCTTTGCGCCCCGCCCGGGCTGCGGAATCCTTTCATCGCGCGTTCCCGCTGCCTCGTTGGCTGGTGGGAGTTCTCCGCCCGGTTGTTCAGGCCCTTGTGGGAGCGGTGCTCGACCGAGGGCATCACCTCCCGGTGCGCGGCCCCGTACGAGCGGAGCTTGTCGGTGACGACCACCCGGGGCACCTGCCCGGTGGTGGTGAGGAGCCGGCGGAAGAAACGCCTGGCCGCAGCTTTGTCACGGCGATTCTGGACCAGGATGTCGAGGACATTCCCGTCGGCATCGACACGGCAGCTGTAGTTCCGTCGTTGTCGCTGTTCAGGGACTTGCTGGGGTGGGTGCAGGCATGGGTATGGCCACCGTGATCATGAACGTTTGTGACGACGTATCGAGACGCGGTGGCCGTGGAGGCCACGGTAGCCGAGAAGGCGTGGGGCGAGGCCTTCGGAAGGGCGATGAGTGTGGTCGCGGGCTGTTTCGTGCGGCGTGAGGCACGGGCGACGGCGGCGGAGCTGGTCACGGGGCTGTTGCTCGAGGTGGACACGCGGAACTGCTGGACTCTCGGGCAGGCGTTGGGACATCCGGGGCCGCACCGGTTGCAGCATCTGCTGTCCCGGGCCCGGTTCGATCACGATCTGGCCCGCAGGGAGATCGCCGGTCTGCTTGCCGGTGAACTCGCCGGGCAGGAAGTGGTGCTGGTGGTGGACGAGACGGGCGATGCGAAGTCGTCCACGGACTGCGTGGGGGCCGGCAGGCAGTACTCGGGGGCGATCGGCGGTGTGGGTCTGTGCCAGGTGGCGGTCCACCTGGCGGCGGTCACCTCGACCACGAAGATGATCCTTGACCGGGCCCTGTACCTCCCGGCGGACTGGGCCGCGGACGAGGAACGCCGCCAGATGGCCGGGGTGCCGGAGCACGTCACCTTCGCGACGAAACCGCAGCAGGCACTGGCCATGGTCACCGACGCACTCGCCACGGGGATCGAGGCCCGCTGGTTCGCGGGCGACGAGGTGTACTGCGGACGCGAACTGCGCCGGGGCATACGCGCGCTGGATCTCGGCTACGTGGTCGGTATCCCGGCTTCGTACCAGGTCACCGACGGGGCCGGCCACCGGCGGGAGGCCCGCAAACTGGTCAACAGGGTGCGGCCCGGGCAGTGGATGCGCCGGCAGACCGGGCATGGCACCAAGGGCACCCGGGAGTACGACTGGGCCTGGCTCGACGTCCGCCCCGACGACACTCCCGACGAGAACGAGAACGAGAACGAGAACGAGAACGAGAACGAGAACGAGAACGGGGCCGGGGCCGGGGCCGGGGCCGGGGCCGGGGCCGGGACGAGTGTGTTGGTCGCGCGGCGGCACCGCTACACCGGTGAGGTGGGCCTTGTCACGTTGTCGGCTGCATGATCGTTTGATGGTGTGTCAGGGTGTGGTGGGGCCGGGGCGGGGCTGTGGTTCAGGCCGTGGCGGGCATGCCGGCGGCTCCGGTGATGTGGTTCCAGATCGTGAAGCGGATGCTCATTTCGAAGCGGTGGCGGCCGGCGGTCATGAGGTGGCGGTGGGGTCTGAAGTGGGGTGAGATCCCGGTGAACGCGGACAGGAACCGCTGCGCGGATCCTGGGCTGCGGAACCCCTTCATCGCCCGTTCCCGCTGCCTCGTAGGCTGGTGCGAGTTCTCCGCCCGGTTGTTCAACCCCTTGTGCGCACGGTGCTCCACCGACGGCATCACCTCCCGGTGCGCAACCCCGTACGACTTCAGCTTGTCCGTGACGACCACCCTCGGCACTCGCCTGGTCGTGGTGAGGAGCAGGCGGAAGAAACGCCTGGCCGCAGCCTTGTCACGGCGATTCTGGACCAGGATGTCCAGGACGTTCCCGTCCTGGTCGACGGCCCGCCACAAGTACTTCGACGCCCCGTTGATCTTGACGAAGACCTCGTCGAGATGCCATTTATCGCCGGGCTGCGGGCGCCGTCGGCGCAGCGCGTTCGCGTAGGCCTGGCCGAACTTCAGACACCACCGGCGGATGGTCTCGTAGGAGACGATCACGCCCCGCTCGAGCATCATCTCCTCGACCTCGCGGAAGGAGAGCGGGAAGCGGAAGTACAGCCACACACAGTGCGAAATGATCTCCACCGGGTACCGGTGATTCTTGTACGACGGCACCGCAGACGACACGAACCCCACCCCACCCGGACACCCACAACCCCAAGATCATCCCAGACCGCCGAACAAGGTGACAGTGCCCCCTCGATCGTGTTCGACGCCGCAATCGCACTCGCGGTCAGCGCCTTGCGTAGATCCTGCGTCCATTTCATTGGTGCCTGCTGCACCGCGTCGCGCAACCGGTCGCGCAGGCCGTTTACCTCGTCCAGGACCTTGAGGTCTGACGAGTCGAGGGCAGGAGTCCTATGTTGTCACGTGGAGCGACAACGAAAGTGCCGAAAAGAATGAGCCTCGATCCTTCATTCGGCTCGAATCCCCTGAAGGGGCAGCCTTGCTTTCTCTGCCCAAGAATCATGTGCAGGAATTTCTTGAACAGTCACAGAAGCTGGTCGCGTTTGGATCTGAGCACGAATACATCGCCGATCAACTTGATGGCCTGGAAGCACAGCTAGGTCGACTCATGCGCTTCCCCGGCAGGGCATCGGACTAGACTGCCCGGTCCTCGGGCTATCCCCGCAGTTGGGTATGGCCTGCTATCGGACGCCAGGACCGCCTGCGCTGTGTGGTCGCCGTGGTTCGTGAGTTTGGGGCCGGTGTGGCGATTGCAGGTGGGGGCACTGTCACCTTGTCCGGCGGTCTGGGATGATCTTCGGGTTGTCGGTGTCCGGGAGGGGTGAGGTTCGTGCCGTCTGTGGTGCCGTCGTACAAGAATCACCGGTACCCGGTGGAGATCATTTCGCACTGTGTGTGGCTGTACTTCCGCTTCCCCCTCTCCTTCCGCGAGGTCGAGGAGATGATGCTCGAGCGAGGCATCATCGTCTCCTATGAGACGGTCCGCCGCTGGTGTCGGAAGTTCGGCCAGACCTACGCGAACGCGCTGCGCCGACGGCGCCCCAAGCCCGGCGATAAATGGCACCTCGACGGAGTCTTCATCAAGATCAACGGGGTGCACAAGTACTTGTGGCGGGCCGTCGACGCCCACGGCAACGTCCTCGACATCGTCCAGAACCGGCGTGACAAGGCCGCGGCCAGGCGTTTCTTCCGCCGGCTCCTCACCTCCACCGGGCGGGTGCCCCGGGTGATCGTCACCGACAGGCTGAAGTCATACGGGGCCGCGCACCGCGAGGTGATGCCGTCGGTGGAGCACCGCTCCCACAAGGGTTTGAATAACCGGGCCGAGAACTCCCACCAGCCCACCCGGCAACGCGAACGCGCGATGAAAGGCTTCCGCAGCGTCGGCGGGGCGCAGCGGTTCGTGTCCGCGTTCACCGGGATCTCGCCCCACTTCCGAACCGGACGCCACCTCATCACCGCCCGCCGCCACCGCCTCGAAATGACCGTCCGCTTCACCATCTGGAACCAGATCACCGGCGCCGCCGACATGCCCGCCGCGGCCTGAACAACCAGCCACCGACGGCTTCCTCACGCCCCCAGAGATCACACCACCGACAACGTGACAGCACCAGCGCCACCCTCCCTCCTGCATGGATTCCTTGCCGGAACCGGTCCGGCATTAGCTGGGATGACCGTCAAGCACTGAGGTGAAGATCAGTAATAGTTATCAACATTAAGCCTCAAAATAACAGCAGCTCGCACAATTTGATTAATCGCCAGCCCTTGATTCTCGTAAAGGCGGGCCAGCGTGTCACTGTCGAAATCTGCGATCATGGAATTCTTCGTCTCCGGGTTTTGCATATTCCCCATTATGGCAACTAGGGCGATATTTCCCGGCGTTCCATTAGATCCTTCTGGATACAAGGCCGAGAAATTTGGAACGAAAATACCGTTTGGAAAGATCGGAGCATTGGCCGCGCGAAGAGTGAGATGACTGTCGATTCCGCTATTGATTCGCGCCATCAAGACGGTGTTTTGGATCCTGGTCAGTTCCGTGCCCGCTGCCGCGAGGTGTGGGGTAGAAATTATCTGCTGGGCGAACACGAGTGAATCCAGAGCGTGCAAAATGAGCTCTTCAGTGGGGCCGGATTTGTTGTCGTGGTGCAGGATTTCGTGGAAGATTAGCGGGGAAATGAGACGGAAATCCTCGAACCTGTAGCGATCATTTACGAGGATATCGCGCCGCCCATTGTCATTAGGAGCCGCTGGCACGGATCGCGCCAAAATACCATCCGGGAGCTTCGCGAAACTTACGCTCCCGAAAGCCCCCGCCTCCCGTAGAAGGGACACGGACGGTTCTCCGATCGTGCATGTTAGCGCAGCTACGGCGGCTTTGAGTCGCACGTCTCGAACAATCCTCGAAATCGATCTATCATGAAACACCTCGACCGCTTCAGCGATACGGCCCGGACAGCGCGACTTAACGCTTTCCGAGAGTTTTTGCATTACTGTCTGACCGAACGCTGCTGTGGCAGGCTGCATCGGGGGCGAATCCGGATAGACGTCCGGAGTGAACATTGATATATCGGTCGGCGAGAATGGGCGTTGCGCCATGACGAGTTCGGAGGAGCGGATTCCTGGGCTCGCGGGCCCGACTGCCAGAGTGGCAGCCGACAAAAATGCCATGGCACTGTATCGGCAACGCGTGCAGCATTTGCCAAGGAGGAGTTTAAAACCTAATTTTGCCACAGGGGCTACTCCTCCTGCTGAGCTGAAGGAAAATTGAACGGACGGGGAATATAGCCGCGGCCGTCACACACGGCCATCGCCGAAGGAGTCACCTTATATGGCTCCTGGAACCACCGAACACCAGCTTCTTGAGTCAAGAATAGGTGTTCGTGAGGGTGCTGTCGCGTTGTCGGGGCACTGTCACGGGTGAGGTGACCCCCGGAGTCAGGGCTGATTCATAGTCCTGATGGGCACTGTCACCTTGTTCGGCGGTCTGGGATGATCTTGGGGTTGTGGGTGTCCGGGTGGGGTGGGGTTCGTGTCGTCTGCGGTGCCGTCGTACGCGAATCACCGGTACCCGGTGGAGATCATTTCGCACTGTGTGTGGCTGTACTTCCGCTTCCCGCTCTCCTTCCGCGAGGTCGAGGAGATGATGCTCGAGCGGGGCGTGATCGTCTCCTACGAGAGCATCCGCCGGTGGTGTCTGAAGTTCGGCCAGGCCTACGCGAACGCGCTGCGCCGACGGCGTCCGCAGCCCGGCGATAAATGGCATCTCGACGAGGTCTTCGTCAAGATCAACGGGGCGTCGAAGTACTTGTGGCGGGCCGTCGACCAGGACGGGAACGTCCTGGACATCCTGGTCCAGAATCGCCGTGACAAGGCTGCGGCCAGGCGTTTCTTCCGCCTGCTCCTCACCACGACCAGGCGAGTGTCGAGGGTGGTCGTCACGGACAAGCTGAAGTCGTACGGGGTTGCGCACCGGGAGGTGATGCCGTCGGTGGAGCACCGTGCGCACAAGGGGTTGAACAACCGGGCGGAGAACTCGCACCAGCCTACGAGGCAGCGGGAACGGGCGATGAAGGGGTTCCGCAGCCCAGGATCCGCGCAGCGGTTCCTGTCCGCGTTCACCGGGATCTCACCCCACTTCAGACCCCACCGCCACCTCATGACCGCCGGCCGCCACCGCTTCGAAATGAGCATCCGCTTCACGATCTGGAACCACATCACCGGAGCCGCCGGCATGCCCGCCACGGCCTGAACCACAGCCCCGCCCCGGCCCCACCACACCCTGACACACCATCAAACGATCATGCAGCCGACAACGTGACAAGGCCATCGAGGGCTACCGGGTCGACGCGAAGGACGTCGCGGACCTGATGGACGGAGAGCGTGAGGTCGACGCCAGCGAGGAGAACAAGGCTGAGACTCTCGCCTACCAGCAGGCGATGACGTACATCCAGTCACTCCACGACGTCGCCGACTTCCGGTACAGCAAGGAACTCCTCAACGCGCTCCACTGGATGCTCCAAGGCCACCATCACCCCTTGCGCACCGCCGGCCAGTGGCGCAAGACCTCGATCCGGATCATCGCGCCCGGCGACGAGCTCGCAACCGACTACGACGGTCCCGACCAGGAGCTCGTGCCCGGCCTGATGGCCGAACTGGTGGACTGGCTCAACGACGGCGACGCCGAAGCGCACGTCCTGATCCGTGCGGCGATGGCACACCTGAATCTGGTGAAGATCCATCCCTGGTCTGACGGGAACGGCCGTATGTCCCGGTCCCTGCAGACCCTGCTGATCGCCCGCGGCGGCGTTCTGGCGCCCGAGTTCTCCTCGATCGAGGAGTGGCTCGGGATGCCAAGCAACACCTGGGAGTACTGCAAGGGGCCTTGTCACGTTGTCGGGGCAGGGTGAGATGATCTTCGGGTTGTCCGTCCGGTGAGGGGTGGGGTTCGTGTCGTCCAGCACGCCGTCGTATGCGAATCACCGTTACCCGGTGGAGATCATTTCGCACTGTGTGTGGCTGTACTTCCGCTTCCCCCTCAGCTTCCGTGAGGTGGAGGAGATGATGCTCGAGCGGGGCGTGATCGTCTCGTACGAGAGCATCCGCCGGTGGTGTCTGAAGTTCGGCCAGGCCTACGCCAACGCGCTGCGCCGCAGGCGCCCGCAGCCCGGCGACAAGTGGCATCTCGACGAGGTGTTCATCAAGATCGGCGGGAAGCAGAAGTACTTGTGGCGGGCCGTCGATGCCGACGGAAACGTCCTGGACATCCTGGTCCAGAGCCGGCGTGACAAGGCTGCGGCCAGGCGTTTCTTCCGTCGGCTCCTCACCTCCACCGGGCAGGTGCCCCGGGTGGTCGTGACCGACAAGCTGAGGTCGTACGGGGCGGCGCACCGGGAAGTGATGCCCTCCGTGGAGCACCGTGCCCACAAGGGCTTGAACAACCGGGCCGAGAACTCCCACCAGCCAACGAGGCAGCGGGAACGCGCGATGAAAGGGTTCCGCAGCCCGGGTGGGGCGCAACGGTTCCTGGCCGCGTTCACCGGGATCTCACCCCACTTCCGGCCCCACCGGCACCTGATGACCGCCGGCGGCCACCGCTTCGAGATGATGATCCGCTTCACCGTCTGGAACCAGATCACCGGCAGCACGAGGAGCCTGCTTGCCGCGGCCTGAATTACGCCCTCTACCAGGCCCTGGCACACCCTGACGCGCAATCAAACGATCACGCCGCCGACAACGTGACAGTGCCCGAACACGAAGTACGTCGGCGACATCACCTACCTGCCCATCGACGGCGGGAAGTTCTGCTACCTGGCGACCGTCATCGACCTCGCCTCGAGCCGGTTGGCCGGCTGGGCGATCGCCGGCCACATGCGCGCGGACCTCGTCACCGACGCCCTGGCCGCAGCGATCCGCACGCGCGGCAGCCTTGCCGGATCGATCATGCACACCGACCACGGAGCCCAGTACACGAGCAGGGCATTCGCCGAAGCCTGCAGGTCAGCAGGGGTCCGGCGAAGCATGAGCGCGGTCGGGTCCAGCGCGGACAACGCACTCGCCGAGTCCTTCAACGCGACCTTCAAACGCGAAACCCTGCAGGGACGAAAGAGCTGGCCAGACGAGTGCGAAGCCCGACTCGACGCCTTCCGATGGCTGACCCGATACAACACCCGACGCCGACACTCCCGCCTCGGACAACGATCACCGATCGCCTTCGAAAACGCCCTCCACCTCACACCAACTACGCTGACACCAGCCGCATAACCCGTGTTCAGGATTCGGGGTCAAGGCCCCTTCTCGTCCAGCGCGCCAGCGGTGAAGTCCCGCTGGACCAGGTCCGCTACCGGCGGCGCGAGGCGGTCCCGGATCGTGGTGCGCTTCCTCCTACGCAGGTGGCGGCCGACGATGTGGTGCTTGCGCATCAGCCTGGCCACCCGTTTGCGGTTGACCGTGTGGCCGAAGCCGCGCAGTTCGGCATGGACTCGGAGCGCGCCGTAGTTGCCGCGGTGTTCGGCATGGATCTCGCGGATCTCCTTGACCAGGGCGTCCTCGGCGCCCTGCCGCTCCGCCCGCGCCGGGGCGCCGGCGATCCACCGGTAGTAGCCCGAGCGGGAGACTTCCAGCACCCGGCATATCCGCTTGACGCCGAACATCTCGGCGTGGGCAGAGACGAAGTCCCAAGCGGCGGTCTTCACTTCATCTCCCGCGCGAAATAGGCGGATGCCCGTCGCAGGATCTCCCGCTCGAGATGCCATTCCTTCTCGTTCTTCAGCAGCCGGGCGTTCTCCGCCTGCAGCCGGGCCAGCTCGGCCTCGGTGTCCGGAGGCGGCCGGACGGTCGTCGCTGTCACGCACCCAGGTACGCAGCGTCTCGGGGTTGACGTTCAGATCTGCCGCGACGTCCCGAAACGTCCGCCTGCCGGCCGAAGCCCGCCACAACGCGATCGCGTCGGACCGAAACTCCGCACTGTACTTCGAGGGCCTTGCCACGTGGTCTACACCTTCCAGGATCAACAAGATCCATTGTCAGGTGTGTCCACACCGCGGGGATCACCTCAGCTGAGCTCGGAGGCGGTTGACGGTGCGGGTGCGGTCGGCGACCAGGTCCATGCGCCGGCCCGTGAGGATTTTGAGATCGGCGGCAATCGCATCGCCAATCCGTAAGTGCTGCAGATCCCGCCGGACACGGACCTGGTCGGCGATGACGGCTGCATCTTTGGCATCGGTCTTGCCTTCACCCCGGTAGCCGTCGGACCCACGGTTGATGGCACGGCCGGAGAGGTAGAGCACCGGCTGGTCGTGGTTGAGGAGGATCGTGATGGCCAGGGCGGCTCCGCCGTCGGCCAGGTTGATGCCCCAGGTCACCTCGTCGCCCAGGTCCAAGACGTCTGAGAGATCGGGGGCCTCAGGCACCGTTCTGTGGGTCGTTTTTTGGCTGATCTCATCCGCAATGACCGAACCACCCGCCCAGGTACCTGTTCGGTTGAAGTGCGCGGGGGTCGGCAGCTCCTCAGCCCTGAGGGGCTTCCGGTGCCCCGACGGAGTAGCTGGGGAACATTGGCGGCCGGCGGGTTCGGTCAGGTTCGCAAGACATTGCATCGTGGCGAGAACCGGGAATGGGTTGCCGTGCATACGCGTGCGTGCTCGTTCGACGGACGGCATCGTCGTGGCTGACTTTCGGTGGTACCGGTCGGAGATGGGTCGGAGCAGCGGCAGGTCGGGGCGGAAGAATCGAGACAACCGTGGGGAACGGAGCGTGCCTTGCACCCTCAGTGCTGGGGAGCAGGAGTGTGTCGCGAGGAGCACTTCGCTGGTGATGCACCACCAGCCAGCACCTCCCGCAGCCGACGCTGCGCGAGGTGGGGTGTGTGCTGGTGCCGTCGGTCCAGTTGCGCTCTTTAGTAAGAGGGCTCGGCGTTTTTAAGCCTCTGACCTGCTGGTTTGTCGAAGGGTATGTGTTCCCCAGGACACCTTTGGTGCTCCGGAATGTGTACCTGGCGAGCACATTCCGCGGAAAACTCAAACACCGGTGTACTTTCTGGGAGCGCCAACAGGCTCCGGATCGCCGCAGGTCAGAGAGTCGGACCAAGGCCGTCGATCGACCCTCGGCTCGAACGCTCGGAAGCCCGAATGTGTCGCCATCACGACACATGTAAGTCAAGGAGTCGTGTACTTTTGGGGCTTGCTCGAAAAATAACTACACGTACCGTGTACTTTTGCTTCCCCGGTCGAACAGGGCCCCACAGAGACTCCACGTAGGGGCTACTTTTGACGCGCCGACGTACCAAAAGACAAGCTCTGCTTGATTTTTTGGATAGTCTCGGACCGCCTGAGCAACAAGGAGGTCCTGTGACATCTGATCCGCCCGCCCGTCGTCGGCGCGGGCCCCGGCCTGTCCCCGTCCCCACTGCCGAGGGGAACGAAGCCGAGTACGGCGACATCCTGGCTGTCCTCGGTCAGCAGCTCGGGGAGAAGGTGGCCGAGGCCACCGACCCCAGCGGCCGTCGTCGGCTCAAGGGAGTCCACTTCGAGTACGCGGCAGACCCGAAGGCCGTCCACGACATGGCCGGGGGTGCCGGATACAGCCTGGCCAGCAACTGGTTCACGCAGCTGTTGGCGCAGCTGGCCGTCGCGAACAGCATCACCAAGTCCCAGCTGTGCGTGTTCCTCTTCGTGGCCGGGGGACAGGTGCCGGGCACCGGCATCACCCCGTACACGCAGCAGGAGATCACGGACGGACTGAACAAGGTCGCCGGCCAGAAGGGCGGCAAGATGATCACGCGTTCCACGGTCAACCGTGCGGTCCAGGCGCTGTGCGGCTACAACTGGGTGGAGAAGGCCGGCAACGGCCGGATCCAGATCAACGTGCGGTTGTGGTTCCACGGCAACAGCACGGCGCAGCACGAGGTGCTCGCCGACATTGCCGAGAAGCACGCGCACGACCCGGAGGCGTTCCCGTACGCGATGGGGCCGGAAGGCGCCCATCAGGAGGAGCTGGAGCTCGACTTCGGGGTCGACGAGAGCTTCGGCACCAGGAAGAGGACCGGGTGATAGCGCTGCAAGACCAGTACGGCCCGTACAGCCGGTACGGCACGTCCAGCAGCAAGCACGGCCCGTACGGCCCGTACACAGGCGACCGTTCACGAGGAAGGCTGTCCCCCCATGGCTAACGTCATGTCTCCGATCGTTGCGGAGCGCATCTGGGCCCTGCCGCTGTCAGGGTCCGCCGTCAAGTTCCTCCAGTACCTCGTCTCCCGCAGCGACTTCGGGGGAACGCTGCCGGTCCGGCAGAAGGACATGGCCGCCGAGTACGGGGTCACCCCGCAGGCCATCAGCGGGCTCATGGCGCCGCTGTGCGACCTGAACATCGTGCTGCGGCCGCCCAGCGAGGAGCGCACGGGCAACTCGTACCGGCTCCACCCGCTGGCGGCTAAGTACGACTCGCCGGAGGCGATGGAGGCGGCGTTCCGCGCGGCCCTCACCCGCATCCAGGCGGGGGACCTGCCGAACCTGAAGCTGCCGACGTACCACCAGGCCCCGCCGGCCCCGACGGGCAGGCCGAAGCTGCAGGTCGCCTGAGGACGGGGCATCCCACCGTCCGTCCGCGGACAAGTGAATGGCCCCCACCATCGGTGGGGGCCATTCGTGCCTGAGCAACTTGGTGACCCCAGTATATTCGCCGCAGCCCCGAAGCGGGCGCCTGAGTTCTCCGGACCTGTGTTCCGTGTCAGGGAGGTGGGCCGGGGCATGAAGACGAGGGGACTCGGCCTGCGATGTCACTGCCGGGCGGGACGATCTGCTCATGCTGAAAGATGTCTTCGCAGAACCTCACTGGGCAACCGGTCTCTACATCGTGGTCGCTCTCTGGTTCGTTGCTCCCCGGTGGACCGCACGGCTTCGGATGGCACCGTCACCTTGTTCGGCGGTCTGGGATGATCTTTGGGTTGTCGGTGTCCGGGAGGGGTGGGGTTCGTGTCGTCTGTGGTGCCGTCGTACAAGAATCACCGCTACCCGGTGGAGATCATTTCGCACTGTGTGTGGCTGTACTTCCGCTTCCCCCTCTCCTTCCGCGAGGTCGAGGAGATGATGCTCGAGCGGGGCATCGGGCACTGTCACGTTGTCGGCGGCGTGATCGTTTGATTGCGCGTCAGGGTGTGCCAGGGCCTGGTAGAGGGCGTAATTCAGGCCGCGGCAAGCAGGCTCCTCGTGCTGCCGGTGATCTGGTTCCAGACGGTGAAGCGGATCATCATCTCGAAGCGGTGGCCGCCGGCGGTCATCAGGTGCCGGTGGGGGCCGGAAGTGGGGTGAGATTCCGGTGAACGCGGCCAGGAACCGTTGCGCCCCACCCGGGCTGCGGAACCCTTTCATCGCGCGTTCCCGCTGCCTCGTTGGCTGGTGGGAGTTCTCGGCCCGGTTGTTCAAGCCCTTGTGGATCCTGCTGGCCAAATGTGGGGGGCAGTCAGGCCGTGAGGGTGAGGTCAAGTCTCGCGAGGTGACTGGTGCGGGTGTGGTCGAGGGGTTGGTTGTTCCACCAGGCGTCGAGGCGGATGAGGTTGAGGGCGACGGCGGAGTAGACGTGTTCGAGGTGGGTCTTCGCGAGGCCGCGATAGCGGGCCCTGCGGTTACCGGTGACGGCTGTGGCCTGGCGGATGGTGCCCTCGACGCCGGCGCGCAGGGCGTATGTGGTCTGCCAGTCGGCGTCCTGCTGGGCGGCGTGGTTCGTGTTGATCAGTTCCTGCAGGTCCCGTGGGCGCAGGGTGAGCTGGCGGCCCTGGCGTGTGGCGTCGGTGCATGCCGCTCTGACCGGGCAGGGGCCGCAGTCGGCCTCGTCGAAGCGGACCGCGATCCCTTCGCGGCCGTGTTGCCGGGCCGGGCTCCAGAACCTGCTGGTGGCGCCCTGGGGGCAGGTGGCTTGCTCGGCGTCCCAGTCGATGGTGAAGGCTTCGCGCTGGTAACCGGCGTTCTCCCGGTCCTGGCGGGAGGTGCCCGCCAGGAGCGGTGCGACCAGGGTGATCCCGAAGGCGGCCCGGGCCCCGGCGAGGAGTTCCGCGCTTGCGTAGCCGGAGTCGAGGTAGTGCTCGGCGGGCAGCAGGCCCCGGTCGGCGAGGGCCCGGTGGACGGGCTCGACCAGCTTCACATCGGGCACGGTCGCGTCCGTGGTCGCGACATGTGTGATCACGTTCGGGATGTCCGGACGCGCCCGGCGTCCCGGCCGCGGGGTCCCTCCGCCGGGCCGGGGCCGCTGGCAGACCTCGCTGATGTGCAGTTTGTACCCGGTCCAGTGTAGGGCGTTCTTGGTGCCGTTGCGGGCGTCGAGGTCGTAGGGCGAGGCCAGGCGCAGTCTGCCGGGCGGGAGACCCTCCTTGTCCGCCTCCCGCCGCTTGACCACCTCCCGCCCGTCGCCGCCGGTGGTGACCAGGTAGTTCTGCACAGTGATCCGGCGCAGGACCTGGACCGCGGGCAGCTCGCGCAGCCACAGGGGCGAGTGAGGGTTGTGGACCGCCCGCAGCAGGGCCACCGCGTCACGGCCGTAGTCCAGTACGAGTTCGTCCCGCTTGGCTTTGGAGCTGGCGGGACGCCAGCTCTCGTCGATGCGCCGCCCGTAGCGGCGGTTCCACCCACGGACGTCCACGGCCTGCGCCACCCAGTGCGGGGCCGCGGCGGACAGCGCCTCCAGCGCGGCCCGCACCGACTCCCCGCACAGCTCGAGGCGGTTCAGGTCCCGCACCGCCGCCAGCACGTGGGTGGAGTCGGTCCGCTGCTTACCCCCAGCCTTGACCAGGCCCTTGCCCTTCAATGCCGCCAGCAGCAGATCCAGTACCCGCTCCTCCAGGCCGTGCTCGACCACCCGGGTGCGGAACTCCGAGAGCACCGAGGCATCGAAGCCGACGTCCTCCAACTCCAGGCCAAGGCAGTACTTCCACGACAGGTCGAACCGGACCCGGTGGGCGGCGGCGCGGTCGGTCAGGTTCTCCGCCATCTGCAGCACCGTCACCATCGCCAGCCGCCCCGGCGACCAGCCCCGCCGGCCCCGCAGACCGAACGCCCCGGCGAACTCGGCATCCGCGAACAGCCCGCCCAGCTCATCCCGCACCCGCATAGCCAACGGCGGCGCCCCACGACCAGCCACCGCCCGCGCGACCCGCACCGTCACCTCAGGGACCTCGGGCCACTGCTCCGGCAGCAACGACATGACTCCCACCCCACCAGCCGGGAACGACAGAACCGGCCACCACCATGCCAACCGCCCGCCCTCACCGCAGGACACGACATTTGGCCAGCAGGATCCCTTGTGGGCACGGTGCTCCACGGAGGGCATCACTTCCCGGTGCGCTGCCCCGTACGACCTCAGCTTGTCGGTCACGACCACCCGGGGTACCTGCCCGGTGGAGGTGAGGAGCCGACGGAAGAAACGCCTGGCCGCAGCCTTGTCACGCCGGCTCTGGACGAGGATGTCGAGGACGTTTCCGTCGGCATCGACGGCCCGCCACAAGTACTTCTGCTTCCCGCCGATCTTGATGAACACCTCGTCGAGATGCCACTTGTCGCCGGGCTGCGGGCGCCTGCGGCGCAGCGCGTTGGCGTAGGCCTGGCCGAACTTCAGACACCACCGGCGGATGCTCTCGTACGAGACGATCACGCCCCGCTCGAGCATCATCTCCTCCACCTCACGGAAGCTGAGGGGGAAGCGGAAGTACAGCCACACACAGTGCGAAATGATCTCCACCGGGTAACGGTGATTCGCATACGACGGCGTGCTGGACGACACGAACCCCACCCCTCACCGGACGGACAACCCGAAGATCATCTCACCCTGCCCCGACAACGTGACAAGGCCGCTGGAGTAGTTGTCCCAGACGAGGGTGACCGGGCCGTCCAGCCGGCGGTGGAGCAGGGCGAGGAAGCGTGGGAAGTCCTTCTTCGTGTAGCCGCCCGACGGCTTGACCGCATAGATCATCCGGGGCTCCGTGCCCTCCTTGAAGCAGATCCACGCGACCATGCTGATCTTGTCGTTGCGTTTCCCGGACAGCCGTAGCACCGGGGTCTGCCCGGCCTTGCCCCAGGTGCGGCGGATGGGCCCGTTCAGCCAGGCTCCGGCCTCGTCCTCGAAGCAGACCCACCCGCCTGTGGCTGTGACCTGCGCGGATGGGAGGCCGCCGGCCACGTCTCCGTGCGCCATGCGGCAATCGCCTCCTCGCTACGCTCCACGGCCCGCACCTTCGGCACCTGCCACGACCAGCCCAGACGGTCCAACAGCCGCCACACCCCGGAGACCTCGTAGCGGACCTTGAACCGCTCCTCGATCAGGACCCCGACCCGGGCCAGGGTCCACCGCTGATCCTCCCAGCCGTACGCCGTCGGCCCCGCCCGCAGAAGACCCTCCAGCTCCCGCTCCCGCTCCTGCTCCGCGCTCAGATACGAACTGCCGCCCGGCCCCCTGGACAGCAGGGCCCGACGGCCGCCCTCAGCCCAGGCCCGCCGCCACAGGCTGACCGCCTGCGGCGTCACCCCGAGCATCTGGGCGACCTTGCTCTGCCGCATCCCCTGTTCGAATAAGACCGACCGGCAATAGGCAGCCTCTGTCGAGTGATCGAGCGCGGTGGATGCAGTGCGGGCACGGGTCCACGTGATCATGGAGTTCTCTACGCTCAGTGATCACGAAGGACGGCCGTGCCCGCGCTGCCATCTTGCCTGCTCGAACCCCTCTGGGACCAGTTCTCCGCACTCCTGCCCGCCCGGCGAGAGTTCGCTGCGGACCACCCGCTGGGCTGCCACCGCCGCCGGATCGCTGACCGGACGGTCTTCGAGCACGTCGTGCTCGCGCTGGTCCACGGCTCAGGCTACGAGCGCATCTCCACCCCCGGATGCTCCGACCGCACCATCAGACGCCGCGTCAAGGAGTGGTCTGAACTGGGGATATCCGAGAAGGTCCACGCACTGGCTCTCGAGGCGCACGACCGGATGATCGGTCTCGGGCTGGGCGAGATCTCGGTGGACGGCTGCATCACCAAGGCCCCGTCCGGCGGTGAGAAGGCGGGACGCTCCCCGGTCGACCGGGGCAAGCAAGGACTGAAACGCTCGGTCGCCTCCGACGCCTGCGGTGTCCCGATCGGAATCGTCTCCGCCGGCGCGAACCGGCACGACTCACCCCTGCTGGGCCCCACCCTGGAGGCGGCGAAGGCACAGGTCGGCGCAATGCCGACGGCGGTCAACGTCAACCTCGACCGCGGCTACGACAGCACCACGTCCCGTGCGCTTATAGCCGAGTTGGGATTCACGGCCGAGATCGCGCGTAAGGGCGTGCCAGCCCCGATCCAAGCCGGCAAGCGCTGGGTGGTCGAGCGCACGCACTCGTGGATGAACGACTACGGCAAGCTGCGGCGCTGCACAGAGAAGAGCGGCAGCATCGTGGACTTCTACCTGTACCTGGCCGCCGCCCTCGTCACGCTCCGCATGCTCATCCGTCGAGCAACGAGCCGCTACCGCTGGGCCGACCGCCCCACCACCCGACGCCTCAAGTGATCCATTTGCCGGTCGGTCTAAATCAGCCGCCTGCAAACGTCGCCGCTCCAAATCAACTGGGCTCAACGACGCACGAGTTCGAGTCCCCATACACCCGGCATACCGAACCTGCCCAGATCATCAAACACGGCATCAAAGATCAGTACGCCATCTCACAGGACTCTTTGCGCTGACCGGTTGAATCCGCCATCTCGTTCGCCCGTTTCAGCTGCGGGTGGGGGCCCGCCCTCGGACGCTGACGAGAAGGGGGGTGAGAAATTCTGAATCGGGATTATTGAAGACCGCCAGCGCTTCTTCATATTCCGATTGCGTCATTGCGCCACTTCCGAGCAGTGCTTCTTCGACTTGGGAAAGACTGAGGGAGAACAGGCTTTCCGCTCCCCCTGCGAACGGATAGGCGTGCGTCTCCAGCGTCAATTCGATGAACCCGGCATCGAGAAAATTGTGGAGCAACTTGCTTCCGTATTCTGGTGTTGCGCCGAATCGACTCATGGCCTGTGCTCCGAGCTCAAGAAATTTGGAGACGGTCGGAGCCAGGTCGCTGCGCGTATGACGGCAGACCAAGTCGATCGAGGAGGGTGACAGGTCGTGGGATTCGATGACGAGCCAGCCCCCCGCGTTCGTTGCCCCAGCAAGGGAGTGGAACGCCTGGTCGGCGCTGTCTAGATGTTCCAGTACTGCTCGACAGTGCACCAGGTCGTAGGCGTTCTCAGCTAGCGAGTCCTGCGTGAGGTCGTGGTAAATTGCGGTGAACTCATGATCTTTCGCGGCATTCTCCAGCAAGGCTGGTTTGGTGTCGGTGGCCAAGACCGATCCGCCTATGCCAACGAATGACGCCAGCCACGCTGCTATGGTGCCGGTGCCGGCGCCTGCTTCGAGGCACTGCCAGTCTGGTCTGATGCCGATTTCACGCAAAAATCGATGCGTGCCGGGGTCGTATATGCGAGAAAATTCTGACAACCTCTGCAGCTCTTCGGTGTGGGCTGACCTCAAGATATAGGACTCGCTGTTCATATTCTCTCCGGCGCCGGCGGTTAATTTCTTCGGTGGAGGGTGACCCGTAGACCATCGGGACGCACGGTGGCTGAGTTGGCTGTTTCGCGGACCGAGTCAGGCGCTACGAGGGTGATACGCCATCTAGTGAGAACAGTAACGGCGATGACCATCATTTCTGCCCAGGCGAATGAGTCACCGATACATTTGTGCGGACCTGCAGCAAACGGCATGAAGAGTTTCGGCGATTTGGTACTGTCCCGCTGCCAACGTTCGGGATCGAATCGGAATGGATCTGGATAGTGACGTGGGTCTCGGTGCAGCGTGGTAAGGCTGAAAAGGATGTCAGAGCCAAGGGCGAGCGACACGCCGGCGTAGCGCAAGGGAAGCACCGCACGGCGCATGAGGATCCAGTTTGGGGTGTGCAGCCGAAGGGTTTCGTTGAGCGCTGCTCCCATGAGCGCAAGGTCAGGAATTTCACGCCACGTCACGCCGTCTTCGCTGATGACGGTCTTGATTTCTTCGGCAATTTCGTCTTGCAATTCTGGACGGCGGGCGAGTTCGTAGAACAGCCATGCGAGGGACGTGGCGGACGTCTCGGTGCCGGCCAACAGCACGGAGACTGCCTCGTCGCGAATCTGAACCGGGCTCATCGGCTGACCTGCGTCATCCCTTACGGACAGCAGCAAAGACAACAATGTCTCTTCTGCCGGTTCTCCTTGGCTCGCTTGTGTGACTATCTCGTCCACAGTATGTCGCAAGGCCCGGACGGCGGCGTCAAAGCCCCTATTGGCCGGTGTGGGTATTTTCTCGATCACGGATGACGGGTAAAGTGCTCGGCGAATGAAGCCGCCGAGAACCACGGGAGCAGCCTGAAGGATTCGATCCTTTTGATCCGGGCTCAGATGTGCGGCGAAAAGCGCTTCCAGGACGATGTCCCGAGTGAGTTCGTGGATGTTCTCGATCAGTTCTATAGGCCTGTCAGGCTCCCAACGCCGCACTGCCAGTGAAGCTTGAGCGGCCATCTTATTTGTGTACATATGGATTCTGTCTTGGTGGAACGCTGGCTGGACAAGCCGTCGCTGATGCAGATGGGCGGCACCCTCGGAAATGAACAACCCATTCCCTAGCAGTGGGCGCGCCTTATCGAATACAAATCCCTTCTCCACTTTCGCCGCATCCTGCACGAGGAGAGTGCGGACAAGTTCGGGAGTGGTGAGCACGTAGACAGGTCGCCGCCATAGATATATCTTGACGACCGGGCCGAGGCGTTCCAGTGCTTGGAGAAACTGGATGGGATGCCTCATGAGAGGGAGCAAGTGCCCCACCAGGGGCAGACGCCCTGGGGCGACTGGCGCACCCGAAGTGCCACGAAGAAGGTGGATGCCAGTCACGTCTGTTCGCCGCCAAATTCTTGTGCCACCCGATCGGCTCTCGGTACATCAAATCGCGAACTCGTACGGGACCAGTCAATGTGGCCCCGCAGCCATAGCCCGAGACTCCGCACATATCTACTTACAGAAGAGTCAGCACGGGCGCAAAGGTCTGCGCTTGCGTCTATGAATCGCTTCATTTCGCGGGAGCGGATCTCCACCGCTTTTTCTTTGGCATCTTGCGGGGCCAAGTGGTTCTGCCTCGAAATGACCTCGATGAGGTTATGACGACCGCGGTCGTCGACCTTTTCTTTAGCGTACGAATATAGGTCGTTGTCCCAGCTGACAAGGTTTGCCGTCATGTCGTTGAGGCTTCGGAGTGCCGGACTATCGAAAAAAGCAGGCGCGATCTCGTAGCCTGCCGCGATGTCTATGAGTCCCAAGCACGTGTAGGTGGCACCCGCGTGGCGGCGCATCGCCACGTATTCAGAAACGCCAGGGACTGTTTCGGATTCTCTGTTCGCGGCTTCCCATACCTGCGCGGCGAGGTAGTCGCGGACCGCTGTCTCCCATCGAGCAAGTTGCGAAGACGATGCCCGGGTACGAATCCGCTCCTGGATTTCCCTTAGTGCGGAGGCGTAGTTTTGTATCGGCGCTGGTGTCTCGTGGGGTGGCAGACCAGAGTCGATCACACGCGCCAGGAGCGCCGTCGCGCGAGCCATTGTCTTAGACTGCCCGCCGTGTTCCGCAGCCTCGCAATATCCGTCGTCGAACGCGAACAGCCACATATACCAGTCGGACAAAATGCCCAGCATTTCCGCGTTCACTTCGGGGTTGGTCCGAGCCGCGAGAACTCCGCTGTGCTGACTTTTAATTCTTTCCATTTTATCTGGGTGCCCTTCGAGGAGACGCCTCTCCTCCAGCCAGGTAAAGCTCAGCATGTCAACCTGCTCTGCGTGGCAGTTGACCAGTGAAGGGAAAGGGCACCATGGAACGTCTGAGAACTTGTCCAAATTTCGAATGGCAGGCATTCCGCCTCCCTTAGACTGGGCAGCCCTGAATCGAATATTGGGAGATCGCCCCAACTGAAATTGGCCTACCACTATGCTACGACGCGGTAGCTGCGTCCGCTTGGCGAGCCGGCCGTTAGCCGGTGTACGCCGTTGTGCCGTCCGTAAACCCGTAGGCACCATTCGACCTCGGGGAGTTATAGCCGTAGTGCAGCGGAATGCGAACTCATGCGCCGCGACGTACCGTTACAAGTCACGGCCCGGATGGGCCTACAGGAGATGCTTCGACTGTACAGTGGAAGCGATTGAGACCCTGCTCAGGGCCAGATGAGAAGCTCAATGAGCGCCGATTGAAGATCTTCTTCCTCCATCGGAAGGGAGGCTCAAGATGTCGTGGGTAGACGACGTCGAGCGCACGATCGTCAATGAGTATGTGCAGATGAGCCTGGCGTTTCCAGCCAGCGACCGTGGTTTTTCTGCGTTTCGTTCAGTTTGGCTACAGTCGGTTGCCGATGAACTCGGCACTGTTACGGACGACGCGTCGGGATTGGCGCCAGTTCCTCACCCATTTGACAAGCTCCTTTCCTCATTCATCTCAGAGCAGGAGGTCTCCCGTCCAGCCGAGGACAATGAGTCATCCGCCTCGCTCACACAGGGACCGGGGGCATGCGGAGCCAATCGACGCTGGGCTCTGGAGGCATTCGTCATGCAAGTCGGCGAGCTGTGACCTGGGCGACGGCCAGTTCCAACCTGGCCCTGGTCAAGTACTGGGGCAAGGGGGCGAGCGGTCACGACGCCGCGGGCGCGAGCCTGTCCGTGACCCTGGACGGCCTGAGCAGTTTCGCAGGGGTCCAAAGGCACCAGGGGCCAGGTTCAGGAGCAAGTGGCAGCTGTAGGTGGAGTCCGCCCGGGCCCACGGATGGCCTGGCGCGGTTCGTCTCCCATGCCCGCCGCCAGCTGGGCATCAGTGACGCCCTCGACGTGGTCATCACTTCCAACTTCCCAGTAGCGGCGGGTCTTGCTTCGTCAGCGTCCGCCTACGCGGCACTCACCACCGCACTCGGGAGCATGGTGCACCCTGCACCAGGTGGCGCCGAGCTGGCTGAGCTGGCCCGCGCGGGCTCAGGATCGGCCTGCCGCTCGCTCCTGGGCGGCTTCGTACTGTGGCGGCCAGGGGAGCGCGAGAGCGTGGCCCAGGTCGCGCCTGCGGAGCACTGGCCACTGGAAGTCGTGATCGCAATCACCCGAGAGGGGGTCAAGCACACGTCCTCACGGGACGGGATGCTTCGCACCGCCTCCACGTCTCCCTTCTACAAGGCCTGGCTGGCGGCCGGTGCTCAAGACCTGTCCGAGGTCATAGCAGGTGTGCTCGGCAAGGACCTGAAGTCGATCGGCCTGGCGGTCGAACGTAATGCGCTGCGTATGCACGCCTCCGCCCTGGGGGCGGACCCACCTCTCTTGTACTGGGAGCCTGCCACTGTCGCAGTCATCCGCGAAGTGTGGCACTTGCGGGCTGGCGGCCTGATGGCGTTCTTCTCGATCGATGCCGGCCCGCAAGTCAAGATTCTCTGTGAGCCCGGCTCCGGTGATGCAGTCGCCGCCGCCGTGGCCGCTGTGCCCGGGGTGTCGCGGGTGCTGCGCTCTCGGCCGGGTGGCGCCCCGCGCGTGCTTTCACAACCGCCGTCCTGGGCAGAGTCAGCATTCACCCCGCCCCGACCTACGCAAGCGCCGCTGACGGGCCAGGACCATGGATGAAGTGCGCGTCTATGCACCGGGCAAACTGCTCGTGGTCGGCGAGTACGCGGTGCTTCACGGAGATCGTGCCCTGGTGGTGGCGATGGACAGCGGCATCGAGTGCTTCAGCTCGCCTTGCCCCCAAGGGTGGTGGCTCGCCGCCCCAGACCTCGGTGTGGATGCCCCCCTTGGTACCGCGGGGAAACTCGCCTCGGGTGCTGGTCTGCTGGTGGCCGCTGTTGACCGGGGTGCCCATGCTTTCGTTCAACCGTCGCCCCGGCACCTGACCGTTCAGGCGCACGGCCGCCACGGCCACCGCAAGGTCGGACTCGGCGGCAGCGCCGCCAGCGTCGTAGCGATCATGGGGGCTCTGGCCGCTACAGCCGGCCACGACCTGGAGAATCCGCTCACGCGTAGCCGGCTCTTCGACCTGTCGCTCGCCGTGCACCGTGAGCACCAACACGGCCTGGGCAGCGGAGCCGACGTGGCGGCGACCGTATTTGGTGGGTGGCTCGGCTACCAATTGCGAGACCACACCCCACACGTCGCTCACGTTGCCCCGCCCCCCGAGCTCACCATCTCCGCTGCCTGGACCGGTGTGGAAACGCCTACGTTGGCTGGCCTCGCTGCATTCGACCGCCTCCCCAACCGTCGGCGTCACCTCGATCGTATGCATACCGTCCTGAGAGACTTCTGGTGCGCGTTCGAGCAGCATCAGCGAACGGACCTCGGTAATGCCGTTTGCCGCTATGGCGAACTGCTGGACGACCTGGCTCAGGATCTTCAGCTACCAACCCACGTCCAGGTCTCCAAGCTGGTCAGAGCTTCCAAGGCAGCTACCACAGCAGTCAAGGGATCCGGAGCAGTAGGGGGAGACTGCGTAATCGCCCTCTGCTTCTCCTCTGCGCAATCAGCTGCTCTCCGCTCGGCATGGAAGCAAGTCGGAGTCAGTCCGCTGCACCTCTCGCCGGACCTACGCGGCGTGCGCGTGGTACGGAAAGGCAGGACAGCACCCACCCAGCCGCCGATTGCCACACGATCGGGAGCACCACCACATCCGGAATCAGGGCACGCGCAATGAGGAACCAACACACCCGTAGTGATGATCCAGCCCCTGAGGACACCGCTTCCAGCACGCGGTCCGCCCAACCTGCAAGCCGCCGCGCAGCATCTCCAGCCAACGGCCGGACATCGCGCTACCCCGGCTTCCACCGTCTGCCCTTGGGTAGCCGGGTCGATTGGCTGACCGACATGGCGAGCCTGACCCCTGAGGAGCGGCAACTACTGCAATCCGACGCGCCACTCCCGCTCACCCATGCCGACACCATGATCGAAAATGCCGTGGCGGTATATGGGCTGCCGTACGCGCTCGCAGTCAACTTCGTGATTAACGGAACCGACGTCATCGTGCCCATGGTGATCGAAGAACCGTCCGTAGTAGCCGCCGCGTCGCACGCCGCCAGACTCACTCGGAGCTGCGGCGGCATCTCTGCTGACGCCGACCCAGCCTTGATGCCAGGGCAGATCCACATCACCGATCTCTCCGACGCAAACGCCTCGGCGACCCGGGTGCACAACGCCTCGGCCCGACTGCTCGCCGAAGCACGCCACCTGCAACCGCGCATGGTGGCCAGAGGATGCGGCGCCTGTCGCGTGACCGCCCAAGCGCTGCCGGACGGCAGCCTACTGGTGACCTTCATCATTGATGTGGGCGACGCCATGGGAGCCAACGCCGTCAACTCCCTGCTGGAAGACATAGCCCCTGAAGTGGTGGCCGTGACCGGAGGAACCCTTGGCGTGAGGATCATCTCCAACCTTGCCGACCACCGCATGGCACATGCACACGTCGACATTCCCGACCGGTTCCTGGCAAGCCGGGACCACGACGCCTCCGAAAGCGCGGAACGCATCGCCCAGGCATCGCTGCTGGCAACGATGAGCACACATCGCGCAGCGACCCACAACAAGGGCGTCATGAACGGCATCGACGCGGTCGCACTGGCCACCGGCCAGGATTGGCGGGCCATAGAAGCCGGAGTACACGCCTTCGCGGCACACACTGGGAGCTACCAGCCGGTAACGACCTGGCACCACGAGAGCGGACAGCTTCGCGGCCGCTTCGAGGCACCCATCGTCGTAGGCACCGTCGGAAGACGAATCCAAGCCAACCCCCGCGCCGCCCTTTCGCTGAAACTGATGGGTATCAGCAGCGCCAGAGAACTCGCGACCGTCATGGCCGCCGTCGGGCTGGCACAGAACCTCGCAGCCCTTCGCGCCCTGACGACAGAAGGCATCCAGCGCGGCCACATGGCACTCCACCAGCGGTACGCCACCCACCAGTCGCACGCGGACCAGACCCGAACATGACAGTCAAGAGCATGCAATATGTTCCGGGGAAAGCCATCCTGCTGGGCGAGCACGCCGTGCTTCACGGGCAGCCCGCCATCGCCGCCTCCCTTCCCATCGGCATGACGCTAACTGCCTCAAGCACAACCCACAGCGCCCGCCGCCCCCGCTGCCGAGACCCGAAACTAAGGCAAGCCGTGCAACTTGCCACGGCCTTCTTCCACATGGACGAACGCAACATCAGCATTCGCATCCGCTCCGCGCTGCCGGCCGGTGCCGGCCTCGGCAGCTCTGCCGCGCTGAGCGTCGCCCTGGTGCGCGCGATCGCCAATCTGCATGCAGCAGAGCTCAGTCAGACAGACCTGCTGCGCATGGCAACTGAAATCGAGTGTGTCTTCCACGGCAGGTCATCCGGCTTGGACGTCTGCACGGTGCTGCACACTGGCCTGATCTGGTATCAGCCAACCACCATTCCAGCCATGCATCCCCTGGCCATCCCTCGTGAGTTCGCACTTGTGATAGGCCTCACAACAGAGCGGCGGTCCACCTCCACTTCCACTACCACAATCGAGGCGGAGACCGCTCGAAACGCACCTCTGGTTGAAAGATCCATGACCGAACTGGGCACCCTCGCAACCCTCGCCCGCACTGCCATTACCGGCGGCGACATCGCCGCTCTCGGCCAATTGATGAACGCGGCACACTCCCACCTTCACTCTCTCGGCCTTGCAACGCCGTCTACCAATAGCGCGATCAACACAGCGCGGGCAGCGGGAGCCATAGGAGCCAAACTCACGGGGGCGGGAGGCGGGGGTGCCTTCATCGCCCTCGCACCAGAGCCAGCCCGCGCACCACAGATCGAAGCCGCTCTGAACTCAGCGGGGGTATCCACCTTCACAACATATCTACCACCGCTCACCTTGTGATGGCTGTGTCATGAATCAGGTGTGAGCTTCCCCGAAGGAGTCACCTGATGAGCAGGACCGTTGATCACTCGATCGAGGCGGCGGCTGGTGTGTCGCTTGCCGAGGTCGGGGGCGGCGCCCAGGGTGCCGGCGTGAGGATGTCGAAGACCGGGCCGTCGGCGAACGGGCTGAGCCTGCCGCTGCTTGACGAGCTGGCGGTGCTGGCCACCGAGAAGGTTCTGGCTGGTGAGGGGCTGCGGTTGATGGGCGAGGGCGGGCGCTGTCACATTATGAAAAATGGCGTGCACGTGGCGGGAAATCTGGCCGAGCCGAGCAATGCTCGGAACCTGTGGATCGGCCCGGGGTGGGGTGCCTCGTGGGATGTGGAGGGCGTACCTTCCCGGGTGATCGACTCAAGGTCACCGAGTAGGCCCGCGGTGTCGCGCGGGCTGGGAAGGCACGCCCGTGCTCAGCGTAGTCACCGAAGACGGCACCACCGAGAGCGGTACCTCTCTGATCGACGAGATCGTCCGGGAAGGCGCGAGGCGGATGCTCGCCGCCGCCCTTGAGGCCGAGGTCGAGCAGTACATAGCCGAACTCACCAGCGAGCGGGACGAGGCCGGGCGGCGGTTGGTGGTCCGCAACGGCCGTCACCGGCCCCGGTCGGTTGCCACGGCCGCGGGACCTGTCGAGGTGGCCGCGCCGCGCGTGAACGACAAGCGAGTCGATGCCGGGACCGGGGAGCGTGAGCGGTTCTCGGGCCTTGACCCCGAAGGCGTTGTCAGGTTGAGTGGGGGTGTCGCTCGGTGGGATGATCATCTGTCTGGTCGGGGTTGCTGGAGGGGCTGCTCGTGGAGACGGTGTCGTACCGGGGTTTCCGCTTCCCGCCGGAGATCATCAGCCACTGCGTGTGGCTGTACCACCGCTTCGGTCTGAGTCTGCGTGAGGTCGAGGAGCTGATGCTCGAGCGGGGCGTCGAGGTGTCTTACGAGACGGTCCACCAGTGGACCCGCCGGTTCGGCCCCGCCTACGCCGGCGCGCTGCGCCGGCGCCGCCCGCAGCCGGGCGACAAATGGCACCTGGACGAGGTCTTCGTCAAGATCAACAAGGTGCAGAAGTACTTGTGGCGTGCCGTCGACCAGGACGGGAACGTCCTCGACATCCTGCTGCAGAACCGCCGCGACGAGGCCGCGGCCAGGCGTTTCCTCCGGAAACTGATGAAGAAGACCCGCTCGGTGCCCAGAGTGATCATCACCGACAAGCTCCGCTCCTACGGAGCCGCCCACCGCATGGTGATGCCCTCGGTGGAACACCGCTCCCACAAGGGATCCTGCTGGCCAAATGTGGGGGGCAGTCAGGCCGTGAGGGTGAGGTCAAGTCTCGCGAGGTGACTGGTGCGGGTGTGGTCGAGGGGTTGGTTGTTCCACCAGGCGTCGAGGCGGATGAGGTTGAGGGCGACGGCGGAGTAGACGTGTTCGAGGTGGGTCTTCGCGAGGCCGCGATAGCGGGCCCTGCGGTTACCGGTGACGGCTGTGGCCTGGCGGATGGTGCCCTCGACGCCGGCGCGCAGGGCGTATGTGGTCTGCCAGTCGGCGTCCTGCTGGGCGGCGTGGTTCGTGTTGATCAGTTCCTGCAGGTCCCGTGGGCGCAGGGTGAGCTGGCGGCCCTGGCGTGTGGCGTCGGTGCATGCCGCTCTGACCGGGCAGGGGCCGCAGTCGGCCTCGTCGAAGCGGACCGCGATCCCTTCGCGGCCGTGTTGCCGGGCCGGGCTCCAGAACCTGCTGGTGGCGCCCTGGGGGCAGGTGGCTTGCTCGGCGTCCCAGTCGATGGTGAAGGCTTCGCGCTGGTAACCGGCGTTCTCCCGGTCCTGGCGGGAGGTGCCCGCCAGGAGCGGTGCGACCAGGGTGATCCCGAAGGCGGCCCGGGCCCCGGCGAGGAGTTCCGCGCTTGCGTAGCCGGAGTCGAGGTAGTGCTCGGCGGGCAGCAGGCCCCGGTCGGCGAGGGCCCGGTGGACGGGCTCGACCAGCTTCACATCGGGCACGGTCGCGTCCGTGGTCGCGACATGTGTGATCACGTTCGGGATGTCCGGACGCGCCCGGCGTCCCGGCCGCGGGGTCCCTCCGCCGGGCCGGGGCCGCTGGCAGACCTCGCTGATGTGCAGTTTGTACCCGGTCCAGTGTAGGGCGTTCTTGGTGCCGTTGCGGGCGTCGAGGTCGTAGGGCGAGGCCAGGCGCAGTCTGCCGGGCGGGAGACCCTCCTTGTCCGCCTCCCGCCGCTTGACCACCTCCCGCCCGTCGCCGCCGGTGGTGACCAGGTAGTTCTGCACAGTGATCCGGCGCAGGACCTGGACCGCGGGCAGCTCGCGCAGCCACAGGGGCGAGTGAGGGTTGTGGACCGCCCGCAGCAGGGCCACCGCGTCACGGCCGTAGTCCAGTACGAGTTCGTCCCGCTTGGCTTTGGAGCTGGCGGGACGCCAGCTCTCGTCGATGCGCCGCCCGTAGCGGCGGTTCCACCCACGGACGTCCACGGCCTGCGCCACCCAGTGCGGGGCCGCGGCGGACAGCGCCTCCAGCGCGGCCCGCACCGACTCCCCGCACAGCTCGAGGCGGTTCAGGTCCCGCACCGCCGCCAGCACGTGGGTGGAGTCGGTCCGCTGCTTACCCCCAGCCTTGACCAGGCCCTTGCCCTTCAATGCCGCCAGCAGCAGATCCAGTACCCGCTCCTCCAGGCCGTGCTCGACCACCCGGGTGCGGAACTCCGAGAGCACCGAGGCATCGAAGCCGACGTCCTCCAACTCCAGGCCAAGGCAGTACTTCCACGACAGGTCGAACCGGACCCGGTGGGCGGCGGCGCGGTCGGTCAGGTTCTCCGCCATCTGCAGCACCGTCACCATCGCCAGCCGCCCCGGCGACCAGCCCCGCCGGCCCCGCAGACCGAACGCCCCGGCGAACTCGGCATCCGCGAACAGCCCGCCCAGCTCATCCCGCACCCGCATAGCCAACGGCGGCGCCCCACGACCAGCCACCGCCCGCGCGACCCGCACCGTCACCTCAGGGACCTCGGGCCACTGCTCCGGCAGCAACGACATGACTCCCACCCCACCAGCCGGGAACGACAGAACCGGCCACCACCATGCCAACCGCCCGCCCTCACCGCAGGACACGACATTTGGCCAGCAGGATCCACAAGGGACTCAACAACCGGGCCGAGAACTCACATCAGCCGACGAGGCAGCGGGAACGCGCGATGAAGGGGTTCCGTTCCGTCGGCGCAGCCCAACGGTTCCTGGCCGCGTTCAGCGGCATCTCACCCCACTTCAGACCCCGACGCCACCTCCTCACCGCCACCGGCTACCGCACCGAAATGATCATCCGCTTCGCCATCTGGGACCAGATCACCGCCACCGCAGGCCTGCCCGCGGCCACCTGAAACAGACACCACTACCACGGCCAGACACGTCCCGAACCAGAAGATGCCCCCGAGAATCACTCAACCTGACAACGCCTCTGCCCGGCCTTGCCCCAGGTGCGGCGGATGGGCCCGTTCAGCCAGGCTCCGGCCTCGTCCTCGAAGCAGACCCACCCGCCTGCGGCTGTGACCTGCGCGGATGGGAGGCCGCCGGCCACGTCTCCGTGCGCCATGCGGCAATCGCCTCCTCGCTACGCTCCACGGCCCGCACCTTCGGCACCTGCCACGACCAGCCCAGACGGTCCAACAGCCGCCACACCCCGGAGACCTCGTAGCGGACCTTGAACCGCTCCTCGATCAGGACCCCGACCCGGGCCAGGGTCCACCGCTGATCCTCCCAGCCGTACGCCGTCGGCCCCGCCCGCAGAAGACCCTCCAGCTCCCGCTCCTGCTCCGCGCTCAGATACGAACTGCCGCCCGGCCCCCTGGACAGCAGGGCCCGACGGCCGCCCTCAGCCCAGGCCCGCCGCCACAGGCTGACCGCCTGCGGCGTCACCCCGAGCATCTGGGCGACCTTGCTCTGCCGCATCCCCTGTTCGAATAAATCAGCCGCCTGCAAACGTCGCCGCTCCAAATCAACTGGGCTCAACGACGCACGAGTTCGAGTCCCCATACACCCGGCATACCGAACCTGCCCAGATCATCAAACACGGCATCAAAGATCAGTAGTGGTGTCTGTTTCAGGTGGCCGCGGGCAGGCCTGCGGTGGCGGTGATCTGGTCCCAGATGGCGAAGCGGATGATCATTTCGGTGCGGTAGCCGGTGGCGGTGAGGAGGTGGCGTCGGGGTCTGAAGTGGGGTGAGATGCCGCTGAACGCGGCCAGGAACCGTTGGGCTGCGCCGACGGAACGGAACCCCTTCATCGCGCGTTCCCGCTGCCTCGTCGGCT
This sequence comes from Streptomyces sp. NBC_01264, assembly GCF_026340675.1. Taxonomy (NCBI): domain Bacteria; kingdom Bacillati; phylum Actinomycetota; class Actinomycetes; order Kitasatosporales; family Streptomycetaceae; genus Streptomyces; species Streptomyces sp. NBC_01264. The sequence continues at coordinate 23,760 of NZ_JAPEOX010000008.1, read as the reverse complement.
GATGTGAGTTCTCGGCCCGGTTGTTGAGTCCCTTGTGGATCCTGCTGGCCAAATGTGGGGGGCAGTCAGGCCGTGAGGGTGAGGTCAAGTCTCGCGAGGTGACTGGTGCGGGTGTGGTCGAGGGGTTGGTTGTTCCACCAGGCGTCGAGGCGGATGAGGTTGAGGGCGACGGCGGAGTAGACGTGTTCGAGGTGGGTCTTCGCGAGGCCGCGATAGCGGGCCCTGCGGTTACCGGTGACGGCTGTGGCCTGGCGGATGGTGCCCTCGACGCCGGCGCGCAGGGCGTATGTGGTCTGCCAGTCGGCGTCCTGCTGGGCGGCGTGGTTCGTGTTGATCAGTTCCTGCAGGTCCCGTGGGCGCAGGGTGAGCTGGCGGCCCTGGCGTGTGGCGTCGGTGCATGCCGCTCTGACCGGGCAGGGGCCGCAGTCGGCCTCGTCGAAGCGGACCGCGATCCCTTCGCGGCCGTGTTGCCGGGCCGGGCTCCAGAACCTGCTGGTGGCGCCCTGGGGGCAGGTGGCTTGCTCGGCGTCCCAGTCGATGGTGAAGGCTTCGCGCTGGTAACCGGCGTTCTCCCGGTCCTGGCGGGAGGTGCCCGCCAGGAGCGGTGCGACCAGGGTGATCCCGAAGGCGGCCCGGGCCCCGGCGAGGAGTTCCGCGCTTGCGTAGCCGGAGTCGAGGTAGTGCTCGGCGGGCAGCAGGCCCCGGTCGGCGAGGGCCCGGTGGACGGGCTCGACCAGCTTCACATCGGGCACGGTCGCGTCCGTGGTCGCGACATGTGTGATCACGTTCGGGATGTCCGGACGCGCCCGGCGTCCCGGCCGCGGGGTCCCTCCGCCGGGCCGGGGCCGCTGGCAGACCTCGCTGATGTGCAGTTTGTACCCGGTCCAGTGTAGGGCGTTCTTGGTGCCGTTGCGGGCGTCGAGGTCGTAGGGCGAGGCCAGGCGCAGTCTGCCGGGCGGGAGACCCTCCTTGTCCGCCTCCCGCCGCTTGACCACCTCCCGCCCGTCGCCGCCGGTGGTGACCAGGTAGTTCTGCACAGTGATCCGGCGCAGGACCTGGACCGCGGGCAGCTCGCGCAGCCACAGGGGCGAGTGAGGGTTGTGGACCGCCCGCAGCAGGGCCACCGCGTCACGGCCGTAGTCCAGTACGAGTTCGTCCCGCTTGGCTTTGGAGCTGGCGGGACGCCAGCTCTCGTCGATGCGCCGCCCGTAGCGGCGGTTCCACCCACGGACGTCCACGGCCTGCGCCACCCAGTGCGGGGCCGCGGCGGACAGCGCCTCCAGCGCGGCCCGCACCGACTCCCCGCACAGCTCGAGGCGGTTCAGGTCCCGCACCGCCGCCAGCACGTGGGTGGAGTCGGTCCGCTGCTTACCCCCAGCCTTGACCAGGCCCTTGCCCTTCAATGCCGCCAGCAGCAGATCCAGTACCCGCTCCTCCAGGCCGTGCTCGACCACCCGGGTGCGGAACTCCGAGAGCACCGAGGCATCGAAGCCGACGTCCTCCAACTCCAGGCCAAGGCAGTACTTCCACGACAGGTCGAACCGGACCCGGTGGGCGGCGGCGCGGTCGGTCAGGTTCTCCGCCATCTGCAGCACCGTCACCATCGCCAGCCGCCCCGGCGACCAGCCCCGCCGGCCCCGCAGACCGAACGCCCCGGCGAACTCGGCATCCGCGAACAGCCCGCCCAGCTCATCCCGCACCCGCATAGCCAACGGCGGCGCCCCACGACCAGCCACCGCCCGCGCGACCCGCACCGTCACCTCAGGGACCTCGGGCCACTGCTCCGGCAGCAACGACATGACTCCCACCCCACCAGCCGGGAACGACAGAACCGGCCACCACCATGCCAACCGCCCGCCCTCACCGCAGGACACGACATTTGGCCAGCAGGATCCCTTGTGGGAGCGGTGTTCCACCGAGGGCATCACCATGCGGTGGGCGGCTCCGTAGGAGCGGAGCTTGTCGGTGATGATCACTCTGGGCACCGAGCGGGTCTTCTTCATCAGTTTCCGGAGGAAACGCCTGGCCGCGGCCTCGTCGCGGCGGTTCTGCAGCAGGATGTCGAGGACGTTCCCGTCCTGGTCGACGGCACGCCACAAGTACTTCTGCACCTTGTTGATCTTGACGAAGACCTCGTCCAGGTGCCATTTGTCGCCCGGCTGCGGGCGGCGCCGGCGCAGCGCGCCGGCGTAGGCGGGGCCGAACCGGCGGGTCCACTGGTGGACCGTCTCGTAAGACACCTCGACGCCCCGCTCGAGCATCAGCTCCTCGACCTCACGCAGACTCAGACCGAAGCGGTGGTACAGCCACACGCAGTGGCTGATGATCTCCGGCGGGAAGCGGAAACCCCGGTACGACACCGTCTCCACGAGCAGCCCCTCCAGCAACCCCGACCAGACAGATGATCATCCCACCGAGCGACACCCCCACTCAACCTGACAACGCCCGTCCTGCTCCATCAGACTCATGACCACGGCCTTCGCGCTGATCCGCTCTGTGACGGAGCCCAGGATCAAGCGAAGGCCGCCTTCGCGTCCGCTGAGCTGCGAAAACGCCGACCAAGTGCGAGTCGCGTTCGACATCGGACCATAAACGACAAGGTCAGCCCTGGCCTTGGGGTGTTTGGTGGGTGATGGTGGTGGTGTTGGTGTCGAAGGTGCAGCCTGTGGTGGGGGCAGTGGTGGTGCAGCTGGTGATTCGGCCGTTGTCCATGGTGATGGTGAGGTGTCCGAGGTCGGTGCCGGTGACGGTGTGGAGGCTGTATTCGACGGTGGCGTCGGTGGTGGCTGTCGCGTTGTCTTCGGCCTGCCGGGTGAGGAGGGTGCCCGGTTCGATGCGGTGGTCGGTTCCTGCGGGCAGGAGGGTGCCGGATTCCTGGACGTGCACCAAGGTGAGGTCGGTGGTGTTGTTGCGGATGGTGTAAGAGGAAACGGTCGGAAGGGCCGGAGTATCGGTGGTGCTGGCGGCGTTCCCGCTCCCGGGGGAGGGGGCCGTGAGTACCTTCTCGCAGGCGAGATTGTTGAAGTTGCCGATGTTGTAGATCAGGCACATACGCGAGACCGGCGTATCGCGGATCTGATCGGCTCCGGCCGAAGGTGCACCGGCAACGAGCACCACGCTCGACGCGAGAACAGTCACAGCAATCCTGCCTGCAGACATCAGTCTTCTCCCCGCAGTGTGGCCGGCATCCCGGCCGTGGAGTCTCGATCCTTCTGCGGGATGGAGTTCGTGTGTCGGAGGCACACCGTTGACAGTCGCTTTGGAGTCAAGAGCAGACCTATCGGTGCCCGGAAGGGGTGAGATGTCCCTATCCGAGGTGACGGCAGGTCAACAAGGTGACCGGGGTTCACTCCCGTACGCCGGTCGCGTCGGGCGAACTGTCGGCCATGGCAGCGGAATCATGTAGGGCGGTCTCATCAAGCAGCACCCGCCAACGGATTGGGGATTCTCCATGTTGATTATGACTCTGCGCACCCTCGCGGCCACCACAACGATGGCACTGGCGATCGTCGGCGCTCACTCCGCCTCCGCAGACACCATCTCTGATTCCTGGAAGAGCAGCACCGCACCGGATATCACCATCATCGTCGCCGCAGGCGACCACATCACGGCAGATCCCGGGCACATCACCCGAAACGGCACGACCATGCCCGCTCCCGCAGCCGCGGTCTGCCACACCGGCGCCACACCCCTGTGCCACATCGCCTGACGGCCGACACCCCCGCCCCACACGGACACCTGAAGATCATTCCACCCCACCCCGACAACGTGACAGCGCCGCTCGGCGAGCTCAGGCACGCCTACCGGGAGGGGATGGAGGATCAGCTGGGGGTGCTGGGCATGGCACTGAACGCGGTGGTCTGGTGGAACACCCTCTACATGGACGCCGCCGTCAAGGAACTGCAGGCCGGCGGGCTGAGCATTTCGCCGGAGATCCGCTCCCGGCTCAGGGTTAATTCATAGTCGTGTTGATCATGTTGCGTTGCAGGTTAGGGGCAGTCCGAGGAGGTCGAGGGGGCGGGTGAACGGGGTGTAGGAGGTCTCGCGGAGGGTGTTGATCGCGAGGTTTCTCAGGGTGGCCATGTTGGCTGGTCCGTGGCCGGTGCGGATCTTGGAGGCGTCCTCGGCGAAGGTGGTGTCCCTGACGTGGTGGACGGCTTCGATGCCCCACTGTGCTCGGGCGATACGGCCGATGACCTGTGGTGATGCCTGTGCCGACGTCATGCTGGTGATGGCGTGGATGGTCTGTCGGGTGACGCGGCCGGTCTTGAGGTCGGTGCGGTGCCGCAGGATTTTCACGGCCTGGACGATGTGGGGGAAGTCCAGGTCGAGGCCGGTGACGGTGAGGGTGCGTATCGATCGGGTCTCGCGTCTGCCGTGTCCGGTCTCGCGGTCGTAGCGGCGGGCGGTCACCTCCTTCCACGGCAGGGCCTTGATGGCCGCGTGGAGGTTCGGCTGGTTGCCCTTGACGACCATCAGGTAGTGGGCGTTCTTCGCCTCGACCAGCCATTTTGCGTGTTCGCGCTGGGTGTAGAAGGCACTGTCACGTTATCGAAATTGGCGTGACCACGTCAGAAAATCTGGGCGCCTCCGAGGTGTCCGCCACGGAAAATCTCTCGCCCGACGACGCGATCCGGGGCGCTCGCCGAAAGATCTACTGACGCGTCCATGTCATGCATCGATAAGGTGACAGCGCCCTCATTCAGGGGCAGGGCTGAAGCGTTCTCGTCTGTCGAGATGAGTGGTTAGCTCTGATCGTGTGTGTTCGGCCTGATGGGGTCTGGTGGACGCACGAAGGACGCGACCTCTGATGATCAAGGTGTCGAAGCCATTGATCGTTCAGGGGTCGCGTCCGTATGTCATTTTCCACGATCGAAGTTCTGTCCTGCCACCATGCCCGCATTGCGGACCTGCCGGCCGTCGGGTCCGAGGGGCTGAGCGATCTTGCCGAGGTGCTGGAGACCTTGCCCGATCCGCGTCGGCGGCAGGGGCGCCGGTATCGCCTCGGCGCGCTGTTGGCTCTGTGCACCGTCGCTGTCCTGGGCGGCGCTGCCACCTTGGCGTCCATCGCCCGGTTCGCGGCCGGTGCCCCGCCTGAGCTGAGAGCCTGGTGATCAGGGGCTCTGGTGTTCGGGTGGGAGTTTTCGGGGTTCGTGAGGCATGAGAGAAGGGGCCCTCTGGAGAGCTATTCGTTGCGACGAAACACTCCGGAGGACCCCTGTGCCGCAGTTCTACCAACTCGCCGTGCCCGCCGCCAACTTCACCACCCGCACGTGCGCGTGTCTGCCATGCCGTTTCGGGAACGTGCCGTCCTGGGCGCCCGAGCACGAGCGTGCCTTCGAGACGGACATGACCGACACCGAGTGGGATGCGGTGCGCGGCGTGATCCCGTCGCCACCGTGGCTGGAGGGACGCGGGGGCCGGCCCGAGGAGTACTGCCATCGGCGGATGTTGGACGCGCTGCGTTATCTCGCCGACAACGGCGGCAAGTGGCGGGCGCTGCCCGAACCGTTCCCGCCGCCGCGCAAGGTCTTCGACTTCTTCCGCCGCTGGGTGCGTCAGAACGTGTTCGCGCAGATCCACTCCGCGCTGGTGAAGAAGATCCGGGTGAAGGCCGGCCGGTCCGAGCAGCCGACCGCCGCGATCATCGACGCGCAGTCCGTGAAGGCGGCCGAGACCGTCGGCGCCTCGAGCCGGGGCTTCGACGGCGGCAAGCAGGTCAACGGCCGCAAGCGGCATATCGTCGTCGACACCCTCGGCCTGATCCTGCTGGTCGCTGTCACCGGCGCCGACATGAACGACCGGACCGCCGCGATGGCCCTCTTCCACCGCCTCACCCTGCTGTTCCGGCGGGTCACCAAGGTCTGGGCGGATCACGGCTACGACGGCGAACTCGCCCCCTGGGCCCGGCGCACCCTCGGCCTGGACCTGGAGATTCCCGACCACCCCGGCCGCCGCAAGGGCGAGGGCTTCAAGGTCATCGCCAAGCGGTGGATCGTGGAACGATCACTCGCGTGGATCACCCGGCGGCGCCGCTGCGTGCGCGACTACGAACGCCGCCCCGACCATCACGCCACGTTCGTCCTCCTCGCCGCAGGCATCCAGATGAGCCGCCGCCTCGCCGGCCCTGCCGACCGCGGCAACCGCGGCGTCAGCCGGGCAGCCTGGTGAACTTCCCGTCACCCCGCTTCACGATCCACCCCCGCCGCGAGCCGGGAACACACATCCCGTGCCCGCTGCTGACGCGCCGGACTCGACTCCCAGCCCAGCCGCTCGGCCACCTGCCGGGCCATCACCGCCCCCTCCGACTCCCGCACGACCGCCAGCGCTGCCCGATACATCCCGGGCAGCACCTCCTCGTCCCGTCCCGGCTCCCACGCGGCGATCGGACCAGCCACCGTCAGCGCGGGCCCCTGGGCCGTCCTCAGCGCTGCTGTCCGGACCGGCGCGAGAGCGCCGACCGCGTCAGCCACCTCGTCGACCTCCGTCACGACCGGGCTCAACGAGGCCGCTACCTCAGCCAGTTCCGCACGCTCCTCAAGCGCAAGGCGCAACCGGCGCACCGCGTCCTCTTCCGCCGCAGCCTCCGCCAGCCAGTGATCCACCTGCTCCTGGGCCTCCACGAGCAGCGACTGCCACTCCGTCGCCTTCCCTCGCGCCAGCTCGGCCTTCGCCGTCATCAACGACATCACGGACACCATCGAGACCTCCCACGTCCACTCGGAACCAGCTCGATGCTTCTCCGGAACCCTCCTCGGCACCCACCGCAGGGAAACGATCACCCGCCAGTGCGGGGCACCCCGCACTGACTAGCCCTTGATCACCAGGCTCTGAGCAGCGGGCCACGGAAGACCTCGGCACACCCTGACGCGCCATCAAACAATCACACCACCGACAACGTGACAGCGCCCCTCGGCCGGGTAGCGGTGATTCGCGTACGACGGAACCCCAGACGACACGAACCCCCACCCCACCCGGACACCCACAACCCGAAGATCATCCCAGACCGCCGAACAAGGTGACAGTGCCTTCAGGAAGGCCCGCCTACTGGCCCGGTCTGACTATTCCTCAGCAGCAGGCGGGTGAAACGGCACACTCCCGGTTCCATCCCTCATATATCCGTCAATATGAGGTTCCCCCGTTGTTCGGGAGTTGCTGATTAGCTGGTCAGGAGGGGTTGACGGGTGTTCAGGTTCGCTGGTTCGGCCGTCGCCTGGTTGGCGTAGTGCTTCTCTTCGTACTCGATCGGGCTGAGGAAGCCGAGCCGTTCCTGGATGCGACGGGAGTTGTAGAAGCCATCGATGTACTCGAAGAGCGCGAGGTTCGCCTCAGCCCGGGTGGTGAAGGTCCGGCCACGGAGGCCCTCGGTTTTGATGAGCATCCAGAGGTTCTCCGCGAGAGCGTTATCGTATGAGTCGCCGATCGAGCCCATGGACGCTTCAACTCCAGCTCTCATTAGCCGGGTTGTGAGCTTGATAGACGTGTATTGACAGCCGTGGTCCGCGTGATGAATCAGCTGGCCGGGCTCGACCTCGCGGGACGCGAGGGCGTACTCCAGGGTGGTCAGCACCAGGTCGGCGTCCGCGCGGGCGGAAGTCTCCCAGGCGACCACCCGGCGGGAGAAGGCGTCGCGGATCGCCGAGAGCCACAGAGGGCGTTGTCAGGTTGAGTGATTCTCGGGGGCATCTTCTGGTTCGGGACGTGTCTGGCCGTGGTAGTGGTGTCTGTTTCAGGTGGCCGCGGGCAGGCCTGCGGTGCCGGTGATCTGGTCCCAGATGGCGAAGCGGGTGATCATTTCGGTGCGGTAGCCGGTGGCGGTGAGGAGGTGGCGTCGGGGTCTGAAGTGGGGTGAGATGCCGCTGAACGCGGCCAGGAACCGTTGGGCTGCGCCGACGGAACGGAACCCCTTCATCGCGCGTTCCCGCTGCCTCGTCGGCTGATGTGAGTTCTCGGCCCGGTTGTTGAGTCCCTTGTGGATCCTGCTGGCCAAATGTCGTGTCCTGCGGTGAGGGCGGGCGGTTGGCATGGTGGTGGCCGGTTCTGTCGTTCCCGGCTGGTGGGGTGGGAGTCATGTCGTTGCTGCCGGAGCAGTGGCCCGAGGTCCCTGAGGTGACGGTGCGGGTCGCGCGGGCGGTGGCTGGTCGTGGGGCGCCGCCGTTGGCTATGCGGGTGCGGGATGAGCTGGGCGGGCTGTTCGCGGATGCCGAGTTCGCCGGGGCGTTCGGTCTGCGGGGCCGGCGGGGCTGGTCGCCGGGGCGGCTGGCGATGGTGACGGTGCTGCAGATGGCGGAGAACCTGACCGACCGCGCCGCCGCCCACCGGGTCCGGTTCGACCTGTCGTGGAAGTACTGCCTTGGCCTGGAGTTGGAGGACGTCGGCTTCGATGCCTCGGTGCTCTCGGAGTTCCGCACCCGGGTGGTCGAGCACGGCCTGGAGGAGCGGGTACTGGATCTGCTGCTGGCGGCATTGAAGGGCAAGGGCCTGGTCAAGGCTGGGGGTAAGCAGCGGACCGACTCCACCCACGTGCTGGCGGCGGTGCGGGACCTGAACCGCCTCGAGCTGTGCGGGGAGTCGGTGCGGGCCGCGCTGGAGGCGCTGTCCGCCGCGGCCCCGCACTGGGTGGCGCAGGCCGTGGACGTCCGTGGGTGGAACCGCCGCTACGGGCGGCGCATCGACGAGAGCTGGCGTCCCGCCAGCTCCAAAGCCAAGCGGGACGAACTCGTACTGGACTACGGCCGTGACGCGGTGGCCCTGCTGCGGGCGGTCCACAACCCTCACTCGCCCCTGTGGCTGCGCGAGCTGCCCGCGGTCCAGGTCCTGCGCCGGATCACTGTGCAGAACTACCTGGTCACCACCGGCGGCGACGGGCGGGAGGTGGTCAAGCGGCGGGAGGCGGACAAGGAGGGTCTCCCGCCCGGCAGACTGCGCCTGGCCTCGCCCTACGACCTCGACGCCCGCAACGGCACCAAGAACGCCCTACACTGGACCGGGTACAAACTGCACATCAGCGAGGTCTGCCAGCGGCCCCGGCCCGGCGGAGGGACCCCGCGGCCGGGACGCCGGGCGCGTCCGGACATCCCGAACGTGATCACACATGTCGCGACCACGGACGCGACCGTGCCCGATGTGAAGCTGGTCGAGCCCGTCCACCGGGCCCTCGCCGACCGGGGCCTGCTGCCCGCCGAGCACTACCTCGACTCCGGCTACGCAAGCGCGGAACTCCTCGCCGGGGCCCGGGCCGCCTTCGGGATCACCCTGGTCGCACCGCTCCTGGCGGGCACCTCCCGCCAGGACCGGGAGAACGCCGGTTACCAGCGCGAAGCCTTCACCATCGACTGGGACGCCGAGCAAGCCACCTGCCCCCAGGGCGCCACCAGCAGGTTCTGGAGCCCGGCCCGGCAACACGGCCGCGAAGGGATCGCGGTCCGCTTCGACGAGGCCGACTGCGGCCCCTGCCCGGTCAGAGCGGCATGCACCGACGCCACACGCCAGGGCCGCCAGCTCACCCTGCGCCCACGGGACCTGCAGGAACTGATCAACACGAACCACGCCGCCCAGCAGGACGCCGACTGGCAGACCACATACGCCCTGCGCGCCGGCGTCGAGGGCACCATCCGCCAGGCCACAGCCGTCACCGGTAACCGCAGGGCCCGCTATCGCGGCCTCGCGAAGACCCACCTCGAACACGTCTACTCCGCCGTCGCCCTCAACCTCATCCGCCTCGACGCCTGGTGGAACAACCAACCCCTCGACCACACCCGCACCAGTCACCTCGCGAGACTTGACCTCACCCTCACGGCCTGACTGCCCCCCACATTTGGCCAGCAGGATCCACAAGGGACTCAACAACCGGGCCGAGAACTCACATCAGCCGACGAGGCAGCGGGAACGCGCGATGAAGGGGTTCCGTTGGCACTGTCACGTTGTCGGCGGCGTGATCGTTTGATTGCGCGTCAGGGTGTGCCAGGGCCTGGTAGAGGGCGTAATTCAGGCCGCGGCAAGCAGGCTCCTCGTGCTGCCGGTGATCTGGTTCCAGACGGTGAAGCGGATCATCATCTCGAAGCGGTGGCCGCCGGCGGTCATCAGGTGCCGGTGGGGCCGGAAGTGGGGTGAGATTCCGGTGAACGCGGCCAGGAACCGTTGCGCCCCACCCGGGCTGCGGAACCCTTTCATCGCGCGTTCCCGCTGCCTCGTTGGCTGGTGGGAGTTCTCGGCCCGGTTGTTCAAGCCCTTGTGGGCACGGTGCTCCACGGAGGGCATCACTTCCCCGGTGCGCCGCCCCGTACGACCTCAGCTTGTCGGTCACGACCACCCGGGGTACCTGCCCGGTGGAGGTGAGGAGCCGACGGAAGAAACGCCTGGCCGCAGCCTTGTCACGCCGGCTCTGGACGAGGATGTCGAGGACGTTTCCGTCGGCATCGACGGCCCGCCACAAGTACTTCTGCTTCCCGCCGATCTTGATGAACACCTCGTCGAGATGCCACTTGTCGCCGGGCTGCGGGCGCCTGCGGCGCAGCGCGTTGGCGTAGGCCTGGCCGAACTTCAGACACCACCGGCGGATGCTCTCGTACGAGACGATCACGCCCCGCTCGAGCATCATCTCCTCCACCTCACGGAAGCTGAGGGGGAAGCGGAAGTACAGCCACACACAGTGCGAAATGATCTCCACCGGGTAACGGTGATTCGCATACGACGGCGTGCTGGACGACACGAACCCCACCCCTCACCGGACGGACAACCCGAAGATCATCTCACCCTGCCCCGACAACGTGACAAGGCCTATGGGAGCGGTGCTCCACCGACGGCATCACTTCCCGGTGCGCGGCCCCGTACGACTTCAGCTTGTCGGTGACCACCGCCCTGGGCACCCGCCCGGTGGAGGTGAGGAGCCGGCGGAAGAAGCGCCTGGCCGCAGCCTTGTCACGGCGGCTCTGGACGAGGATGTCGAGGACGTTGCCGTGGGCGTCCACGGCCCGCCACAGGTACTTGTGCGCCCCGCCGATCTTGATGAAGACCTCGTCGAGGTGCCATTTATCGCCGGGCTGTGGGCGCCTGCGGCGCAGCGCGTTGGCGTAGGCCTGGCCGAACTTCAGACACCACCGGCGGATGGTCTCGTAGGAGACGATCACACCCCGCTCGAGCATCATCTCCTTGACCTCGCGGAAGGAGAGGGGGAAGCGGAAGTGCAGCCACACACAGTGCGAAATGATCTCCACCGGGTAGCGGTGATTCTTGTACGACGGCACCACAGACGGCACGAACCCCACCCCTCCCGGACACCGACAACCCGAAGATCATCCCAGACCGCCGGACAAGGTGGCAGTGCCCTTCGAGATGACCCTCCGCTTCACCATCTGGAACCACATCACCGGCGCCGTCGGCGTGCCCGCCACCACCTGAGCGACGACGGAGACGCCCCCCTCCTGCCCTGACGCACCATCAGCCAGCTGCACGGCCAATAACGTGACAGTGCCTCCGAGAGGGTTACAGACGTCCGCCAACCGTCACTGCAAATGCTGGTCGAAGTGTTCGCTGAATATGGCGAGGGCGGCTCCGAGCTCGCTTGCCAGAGGGAGAGGCCGGTCACCGGGATGCCAGTCGGCGAGGATGCCCTTCATGGCGGCGAGGTAGAGATCACAGTCAGGGCAGCCGGCCTCCGGCGGAACGGGCGGCAGGTCGTCGGGGCTGGTCGGCGTCACGTTGAATCGGAGATCCAGCAGGAGGGTTCACTGTCGGCGCCTTCGGCGGGGGTGCAGTCCGCGTCGCCAGGCAGGTCGCCAGGCAGGTGGATGTATCTATCCGGCCGCGACCCGGAGGTGGAGTCCACGGGAACGGTTTTCGCGTCGCCGACAATGGCGCGGTCGCAGCGCACACAGATGCGGATCAAGCCTGTGCCTCCGGGATGTGTCCTTCGTCTGACTTAGACGGGGTCCAGCCAAGGTGAGCTCAAAAGGGGCAGTGGGATGATCTTGAAGCCCTGACGGGGTAGGCCTTCGATTAGAAGGGGCTCGGCTGTTCTACCGGACTGTGAGCGTTCCCGTCCGTGGTGGCTGGCTCCTTGATGGTGGTGTCCGTGCGGTCGTCCTCGTCGGCCGCGGGCCGCCGGCCGAAGGGGCCGTCCTGGCCGGGCAGTGCGCCCAACACTGGAGCGCCTTTCGTGCGGCGGATGCCGTAGATCATGCGCTCATGCTCCCTGCCGTCTGGCCCGGGATGCTGCCGACGGTCTGGAGGGCGGCGAAGTCGGCGTGTGCCGCGGTGATGGCCTCCGGGTATGCCTGTCGTTTCTCGTGCTCGGCCAGGGCCCGGTAGATGCTCGACAGGCTCGGGTTCCGTCCCTTGCGCTTGCCGGTGGGGATGATCAGGTCGGGCTGGATCTGCTCGACGCTCTCGCCGCCCGCGCGGCGGCGCAGGACGGTGTGGAGCATGTCGTCGGTGATGACGGGAGGCCGGCCGCCGTGCTTGCCCTTGCGGGCCGCGGTGTCGAGCCCTTCGAGGGTCGATTCCCGGATGTTCTCCCGTTCGGTCTCCGCCATCGCGGCGAAGAACGCGAACAGGAGGCGGCCGTGGCCGGTGGGGTCGTAGATCCCGGCGAGGGGCCCTGCGAGCATCTCCAGGACCAGGCCGTGGGCGGCGAGGTGGTCGGCGAGCGCGGTCAGCTCGGCGGCGTCCCGCCCGAGTCGCTTCATCTCGTAAACCGTGAAGATCACCCGGCAGTGCGGGGCGTGCGCCTTGATCTCCCTCGCCGCGGCGAGCGCGGCCTCGAACTTCGGGCGGACCCGTACGCGGGTGCTGATCTTCTCGGAGAAGATCTTGTCCCGGGGGATGCTCTTCGCGGCGAGCGCGTCCAGCTGGCTCTGGAGTTCCTGGGTCAGGGTCGAGCAGCGGGCGTAGCCGATGCGGATGTCCGCGCTCGGGGTGTCCGGGTCGATGGGCGCGGGCGCCGGCGTGCCGGGCCGCCACGGCTGCCCCGGACCCCGGTCGGCCGGGGTCGGCACCCGCAGCAGTTTCCCGAGCCGGGGCACCTTCGTGAAGCGGCCGGTGTGATAAGTCCCGGCGACTGCCCCGGAACGCGAGCGGCAGGGTGAGCCTGACGATGCGTGACAGCGCGGGCAGGAGTGGCGCTCGACGTCATCCGCTTCGGACGCGAGTGCGGTTTGAGGGTCCGTCATGACCCGAATGCTGTCACAAACAATTCCCAGAACGCACCCCATTCCACTTTTGAGTGAGAACGAGTTGTGACAGTAAATCCGCGATCCGGACCACTCCCGTCGACTGTTCTTGATCTTGCTCCGGGAAAGGAGCGTTTCTGAGAAGGAGGGGAGACACGCAATGTCCGAGGAGACCCAGCGGCCGCCCAAGGCGGCATCAAGTGCACCACGTTCATATACGACAAGCCATGCCCGGCACCGTGCCGCTCGCAGACGTGCCCAGGCCGGAGCGGGTCGACATCCTTGGACGATGGTGTATCGAGGTACGCGTCGAGGACGGCAACCTCCTCGACTGGGCCGACGACGGTCTCGGTGAGGAGCCACCGTCCTCTCCGCGCACCCCGTGGCCAGCGGCGCTGGTGGCTCGGTGGCTGCCTCGTAGGCAGGCTGCCCCAGCCCTGGCTCTATGCCCCATTCGTACCCCTCAGATGTCGGGTCACCCCTACCGCGCATAGCATGAAAGCTGTTCACCGAGCAGACGATAGGTACTGTTCCGAAAGCTCGTCCGAGGATGGAGAATGCCCATGGCCGTACCCGTTTCAGGGCCATTCTTGTCGAGCGTCGTTACCGGCAGTTTCATGTTGTGTCTACTTGCCTGGGGCGGTCAGGCCGCAGCTGCTCAGTCCGCTGACATCGTCATCACGCCGTCGACAGTCGCTCCGGGAGGTCAGGCCAAGATCTCCGTCAGCAACTGTGATTACGCGGAGACCGAGGTGTATTCTGCGGTGTTCGATACTGTGGCCATCTCTCGCGGAACAAGTAAATCTGTACGCATCTATGCGGATGCCAGGCCCGGTGCGCTATATTCGGTCGATTTCACATGCGGCGGAGTGACCGAATCGGTGAATCTAGCTATCAGTGGTGGCGCTTCCACGCAGCCGACGACCAGTTCTACATCCCTGTCGAGTTCCCCTCCTCGCGCCACTAGTTCCGCTTCTCCCACTAAGATCCCACCTTCCCGTGCCACAGGTTCCCCGCCCCAGGCGCCGGCTGGCGTCCAGGGAGGTCTGGGTGGAAGCGTGGGGAGAATAAGCGTGATGGAGCTGGCCGTCGGGGCGCTACTGTCTTGCATGGCGGTCGGCGCCACGATGTACGCGCTCCTTCGCCGAACAAGGCATCGATAGTCACAGGCGGCGAATCGGTGGCCGAACCCGGATTCCACCCGAAGCCGGAACGAGGTAGCAGGGTGTACGCAGGCAAAGGGCTGGCCAGTCGGGGCGACACCGAGGCGCCGGAGGACTTTTTCGCGGCGATGGCTGCGCAGTTCGCCCTGTATCAGTCCGCTGAGATCGGCTTGAATGGGAACACAGTCCGTAGCAAGCTGACACATGTGCGCCGGCTGATCACCTTCACAGGAAAATGGCCTTGGGAATGGACTGCCGAAGACCTGAGTAGCTGGATGAACCATCTCTCCGAGAGGGAGAAGCTTTCCGGCGCGACTTTGCGTGCACATCAGGTGAGCGTGAGATCGTTTGTCGACTATGTCACATCTCCTTCGCAGGGGTGGAGTTCAGAGTGTGAATTCCGATTCGATATGAAGCCCGCTCAGATCTGCCACGAATGGAACACGTCGGCCCTTCTGGCGAAGCCTCAAAGCATCCGCGCATTTACGGATGAAGAGCTGCGAGTATTCTTTGAATGCTGCGACCGCATTTCCTCGGATATTGCACTGAATGCCAGAAAGGGATTTTTTGCAGCCCAGAGAGATGCAACCTTCTTCAAGGTTGCATACGGCTGGGGGCTACGCCGCCGTGAGTGCTGCAATCTCAACCTGGAAGATTTCTCCGAAGACCCCTCTGCCCCGGATCTCGGAAATTATGGCCTCTTGAGGGTCCAGTGGGGGAATCGAGTGAAGGGATCCACTCGGTGGAGGGCGGTTCGCAGCGTGAGACCCTGGGCGGTAGAAGCGCTCCAAGACTACATTGTCAGTGTGCGCCCGAACTGCGGAGCGTCTGGCCAGGATGCACTGTGGGTAACAGAGCGTGGCGGCCGGCTGCATTCTCGAGACATCAAGAATCGGTTTATCGGCTATCTGCAAGAAGCCGGATTACCAGCCGAGTTGACGCTGGAATCGCTCCGCGCATCTCATATTGATCAGTTGGCAGCCTTGTCGGATGTGCCGGAAAGTTTCATCCGAGGGTTGTGACTACCCTGAGCTTGGTCGTGTCAGCATTGAACGGTGCCGATCGCCGACATCGCTCGGGCTCGAAGTGTCTGCGTTCCAGCGGTTGGCGGAGATAGTGAGCCTTTTCCATCTTGATCAGGCGGCGAGTTCAAGGGCGACGACGGCTCGGACAGTGGCGGTGATCCGGGTGGTGCTGCAGCGGAGCTTCCGCAGGAGCCGCCAGTATTTGAGAGTGGCCATGGCGCGTTCGCCGAGGCCGCGGATCTTGGCATGGTTGCGGTTGTGACGTCGGCGCCAGCCACGCTGATTCTTGCCCCGGAACGGGACGCGGACGGCAGGTCCTGCGCCCTGGTACGCCTTGTCGGCCCAGCACTTGATGGCGTCGGCGGCGAGGGCAGCGGGAATCCCGTGGATCCGGGCCGCGGTCAGATCGTGCACGGCCCCGGGTAGCGCGTCCGAGGCCCAGATGAGACGGCCGGCTGGATCTGCGAGGACCTGCACGTTCATCCCGTGGTGCTTCTTCTTCCCCGAGTAGTACGGGCGGTCGGCGGCGATGCGGTCGATCGGCAGCACGGTGCCGTCGAGGATCACGTACGCCTTCTTCCGCACGGTCTCCATGGCCTGTTCCAGCGTGGGCGCAAGGGCGGCCAAGAGGTCGACGGCCTCGCGTATGTAGCGGAAAGCCGTGGCGATCCCGATGCGGAAGCCTGCTGCGAGGCGCGCGTAGGTGTCGCCGCAGCGCAGGTGAGCCATGACGAGCAGGGCCTGCCGGCCGCAGGTCAGGCGACGCCAGCGGGAGCCGATGCGGCGGCGGTGACCTGCGAGAAGACCGGAGAGGTGGCGCAGGGTGCGGCTGGACAGGTCGATAGCGGACGGGTAGACAAGCAAGAGAAAGCTCCTGGCGGACTGGTGATCTTGGTCGTGAACCCGTCTACCAGGAGCTCTCTTCATCTCCGCCGCTGGGGCCGCACGCCCAACCTTCCGTCAGGTCGAAACAGCTCAGTACGTCAGCCACTCCCTGTCTGGGATCAAGTCCTCGATCCATTCCTGGCCTTGCATGGCCCACTGAGGCGCAAGGGGCGTTGTCAGGTTGAGTGGGGGTGTCGCTCGGTGGGATGATCATCTGTCTGGTCGGGGTTGCTGGAGGGGCTGCTCGTGGAGACGGTGTCGTACCGGGGTTTCCGCTTCCCGCCGGAGATCATCAGCCACTGCGTGTGGCTGTACCACCGCTTCGGTCTGAGTCTGCGTGAGGTCGAGGAGCTGATGCTCGAGCGGGGCGTCGAGGTGTCTTACGAGACGGTCCACCAGTGGACCCGCCGGTTCGGCCCCGCCTACGCCGGCGCGCTGCGCCGGCGCCGCCCGCAGCCGGGCGACAAATGGCACCTGGACGAGGTCTTCGTCAAGATCAACAAGGTGCAGAAGTACTTGTGGCGTGCCGTCGACCAGGACGGGAACGTCCTCGACATCCTGCTGCAGAACCGCCGCGACGGCACTGTCACCTTGTTCGGCGGTCTGGGATGATCTTGGGGTTGTGGGTGTCCGGGAGGGGTGGGGTTCGTGTCGTCTGTGGTGCCGTCGTACAAGAATCACCGCTACCCGGTGGAGATCATTTCGCACTGTGTGTGGCTGTACTTCCGCTTCCCGCTCTCCTTCCGTGAGGTCGAGGAGATGATGCTCGAGCGGGGTGTGATCGTCTCGTACGAGACCATCCGCCGGTGGTGCCTGAAGTTCGGCCAGGGCTACGCCAACAGCCTGCGCCGGCGGCGTCCACAGCCCGGCGATAAATGGCACCTCGACGAGGTCTTCATCAAGATCGCCGGGGTGCAGAAGTACCTGTGGCGGGCCGTGGACGCCGACGGCAACGTCCTCGACATCCTCGTCCAGAATCGCCGTGACAAGGCTGCGGCCAGGCGCTTCTTCCGCCGGCTCCTCACCTCCACCGGGCAGGTGCCCAGGGTGGTGGTCACCGACAAGCTGAAGTCGTACGGGGCCGCGCACCGGGAAGTGATGCCCTCGGTGGAGCACCGCTCCCACAAGGGTTTGAACAACCAGGCGGAGAACTCGCACCAGCCCACCAGGCAGCGGGAACGCGCGATGAAAGGCTTCCGCAGCATCGGCGGGGCGCAACGCTTCCTGTCCGCGTTCACCGGGATCTCACCCCACTTCCGAACCGGACGCCACCTCATGACCGCCCGCCGCCACCGCCTCGAAATGACCGTCCGCTTCACCATCTGGAACCAGATCACCGGCGTCGCCGGCATGCCCGCCGCGGCCTGAACAACCAGCCGCCGACGGCTTCCTCACGCCCCCAGACGATCACACCACCGACAACGTGACAACGCCCCCTTGACGCAGTTCGGGACGCCGGGGGTGTGATGTCCAGCCAGTCGCTGTTCACCGTGCTACAGCGCCAGGCGCCGATCCACCGTGACGCCGCGGACCTGGCCGGCCAGGTGGTCGGCCTGCTGAGGAGAGTCGAGACACAGCGTCCCGACCGAGGGCTGGTCCGGGTGCTCGCTGATCATCCACGGATGCTGGGGTTTACGGCCACGACCCTCGAACAAGGAGTCAACGCCTACAAAGCGGCGGCGGCCCGAACATAGCGTCCACTCCGGCCCGAGGCCACGGCGATCAACGCGGAATCCCGGACCCGGTCAGCCACACTGGAGGCCCACCACCAGCAGGAGGCCCCTGCCCGAAGGCCCGATCGGCCAGTAGGACACCGCATGATCAACGTGAAGCTTGAACAGATCATCGACCGGCAGACCGAGCACACCATCACCCTCGCCCGCCACACCGTGTCCCTGAACCAGCTCGAGAAGGGCCAGGAGGAGCTGAAGAGCCAGCTGCGTCATCTCCTGGTACTGCTGGGTCCTGCTTCTGCGGAAGGCCCGCGGCGCCCACCCCGCACCGGGGACTGATCCGGTCGCCTGTCCCCTAGAGGGCTTGACCGGGCCTTGTCACGTTGTCGGGGCAGGGTGAGGTGATCTTCGGGTTGTCCGTCCGGTGAGGGGTGGGGTTCGTGTCGTCCAGCACGCCGTCGTATGCGAATCACCGTTACCCGGTGGAGATCATTTCGCACTGTGTGTGGCTGTACTTCCGCTTCCCCCTCAGCTTCCGTGAGGTGGAGGAGATGATGCTCGAGCGGGGCGTGATCGTCTCGTACGAGAGCATCCGCCGGTGGTGTCTGAAGTTCGGCCAGGCCTACGCCAACGCGCTGCGCCGCAGGCGCCCGCAGCCCGGCGACAAGTGGCATCTCGACGAGGTGTTCATCAAGATCGGCGGGAAGCAGAAGTACTTGTGGCGGGCCGTCGATGCCGACGGAAACGTCCTGGACATCCTGGTCCAGAGCCGGCGTGACAAGGCTGCGGCCAGGCGTTTCTTCCGTCGGCTCCTCACCTCCACCGGGCAGGTGCCCCGGGTGGTCGTGACCGACAAGCTGAGGTCGTACGGGGCGGCGCACCGGGAAGTGATGCCCTCCGTGGAGCACCGTGCCCACAAGGGCTTGAACAACCGGGCCGAGAACTCCCACCAGCCAACGAGGCAGCGGGAACGCGCGATGAAAGGGTTCCGCAGCCCGGGTGGGGCGCAACGGTTCCTGGCCGCGTTCACCGGGATCTCACCCCACTTCCGGCCCCACCGGCACCTGATGACCGCCGGCGGCCACCGCTTCGAGATGATGATCCGCTTCACCGTCTGGAACCAGATCACCGGCAGCACGAGGAGCCTGCTTGCCGCGGCCTGAATTACGCCCTCTACCAGGCCCTGGCACACCCTGACGCGCAATCAAACGATCACGCCGCCGACAACGTGACAGTGCCCCTCGACGAGGTCTTTATCAAGGTCAACGGGGTGCAGAAGTACTTGTGGCGGGCCGTCGATCACGGCAGCTGTAGTTCTGGTTCAGGGCTGATCGTGGCGGTGGTGTCGTTGCTGGTGGCGGGTGGTCGCGACGGCTTGGTGGTGGCGCCGCCAGGCGATCCAGTGCAGGACGTGGTCACGGTCGCGGGCTGGTGGGGGTAGCACAAGGGCCCGGAGGAGACGGATGAGCTCGGGGCAGGTCAGCGGGACGAGTCCGGGCGGCGGCTCGGAGTCTTCGTGGACGGCTGCGGTGGTGAGGGCGAGGACGGCGGCGGCGATCAGGGAGAACAGTGACCAGCGCATCCAGGAGTTCCAGCAGGTCACCTGGCCCTGGTCGAGTCCGGTGAAGCCCTTGCCGAGCTGGAAGGCTTCCTCGATGCGCCACCTGCGGCAGATCACTTCCACCAGCGTGGCCAGCGAAACGTCGCCGGGCGCCCAGCAGCGGAAGAAGGACACCTCACCGGTGTAGCGGTGCCGCCGCGCGACCAACACACTCGTCCCGGCCCCGGCCCCGGCCCCGTTCTCGTTCTCGTTCTCGTTCTCGTTCTCGTCGGGAGTGTCGTCGGGGCGGACGTCGAGCCAGGCCCAGTCGTACTCCCGGGTGCCCTTGGTGCCATGCCCGGTCTGCCGGCGCATCCACTGCCCGGGCCGCACCCTGTTGACCAGTTTGCGGGCCTCCCGCCGGTGGCCGGCCCCGTCGGTGACCTGGTACGAAGCCGGGATACCGACCACGTAGCCGAGATCCAGCGCGCGTATGCCCCGGCGCAGTTCGCGTCCGCAGTACACCTCGTCGCCCGCGAACCAGCGGGCCTCGATCCCCGTGGCGAGTGCGTCGGTGACCATGGCCAGTGCCTGCTGCGGTTTCGTCGCGAAGGTGACGTGCTCCGGCACCCCGGCCATCTGGCGGCGTTCCTCGTCCGCGGCCCAGTCCGCCGGGAGGTACAGGGCCCGGTCAAGGATCATCTTCGTGGTCGAGGTGACCGCCGCCAGGTGGACCGCCACCTGGCACAGACCCACACCGCCGATCGCCCCCGAGTACTGCCTGCCGGCCCCCACGCAGTCCGTGGACGACTTCGCATCGCCCGTCTCGTCCACCACCAGCACCACTTCCTGCCCGGCGAGTTCACCGGCAAGCAGACCGGCGATCTCCCTGCGGGCCAGATCGTGATCGAACCGGGCCCGGGACAGCAGATGCTGCAACCGGTGCGGCCCCGGATGTCCCAACGCCTGCCCGAGAGTCCAGCAGTTCCGCGTGTCCACCTCGAGCAACAGCCCCGTGACCAGCTCCGCCGCCGTCGCCCGTGCCTCACGCCGCACGAAACAGCCCGCGACCACACTCATCGCCCTTCCGAAGGCCTCGCCCCACGCCTTCTCGGCTACCGTGGCCTCCACGGCCACCGCGTCTCGATACGTCGTCACAAACGTTCATGATCACGGTGGCCATACCCATGCCTGCACCCACCCCAGCAAGTCCCTGAACAGCGACAACGACGGAACTACAGCTGCCGTGTCGGACAGCAGTTCCTGGCCTCATGAATTCACCGTAGGGGTCGGTGTTGGTGACAGAGCGTGAGAGTAGCGAGGAAGGGTGCCTCGACCTGTGATGATCTGGCTTGCTGAGGGCTGGATCATCGTGGGAAGGAGGCACCCTTCGGGTGTCGGAGCTTACCGAGTGGTCGGAGGGCCTGTCGCTGTCGGCGGGCGGACGGAAGCTGGTGGGCAAGGCCGGGATCGTGCCGGTGCGGCGTCTGGCGGACAAGATCGGGCTGACCGGCGCGCTCAGCGGCGCGTTGGTGCGGCGGGGCTTCCATCCGGTCCATGACCGGGGTGGGGTGCTGGTGTCCGCCGCGTGTGCGGTGCTGCTGGGCGCGCGTTCGATCGCCGGGATCGCGGTGATGCGGCAGGCGGCGCTGGTGCTGGGCCGGCCGGCCTCGGCCTCGACGCTGTACCGGACACTGGACGCGATCGGCCCGGTCCAGCTGGCGAAGATTACCTCGGCGCGGGCGAAGGTCCGCTCTCGCGTCCATGACCTGCTTGACCTTCGCCCGGGCGGCTTCCCGTGGATACGCGTGGACGGCAGGCCGCTGACCGGATGGAGTGTGCTGGACGTCGATGCTTCCTTCGTGCCCGCGCACTCGGACAAGGAGGGTGCCGAGCCGCACCGCAAGGGTTTCGGCCTGCACCCGCTGCTGGTGTTCCTGGACAACACCGACGAGCACCTGGTGTGCCGGCTCCGGCCCGGCAGTGCGGGCGCGAACACCGCCGAAGACCACATCGAGGTCTCCACGGAGGCGGTGCGGCAGTTGCCGACCCGCCGCCGTAGGAAGGTCCTCTTCCGCGCCGACGGCGCCGGCGCAACGAAGGAGTGGCTCGCCTGGATCACCTCCGGTGGTGGCAACAAGGCCAACACCTGGGAGTACTCGGTCGGCTGGAGCCGGGACGAGGACTTCTGGACCGGCCTGGCCAAGGTCCCCGAGAAAGCGTGGACGCCCGCGCTCGACGCAAAGGGCGACCCCCGCCAGGACGCCGCCCTGGTCGAGATCACCGACCTCCTCGGCCTCTCGGGCTGGCCACCGGGCCTGCGGATCATCATCCGTCGCGAGCCCGTCCACCCCAAGTACACCAAGGACCTCAAGCCCTACGAGCAGACGACCGGGTTCCGGTACACCGTGATCGCCACGAACACCGTCGGCCGGCAACTGCAGTGGCTGGACGCACGCCACCGGGCCCACGCGCACGTGGAGTCCGGGATCCGCAGGTCAAAGGCGCTGACCCTACTGCGGCTGCCATCGTTCAAGTTCGCCCTCAACCAGGCCTGGTGCACCCTGCTCGCCCTGGCCATGGACCTGCTGTCCTGGCTGCAACTGCTCGCACTCGACGGGCGCCTTGCCCGTGCCGAGCCCGCCGCCGTCCGCACCGACCTGCTCGACGTCCCCGCCAAGCTGACCGACCACGCCCGCCGCCGCGAACTCAAGCTCGACCCTGCCTGGCCCGCCTCCCACCATGTCGTCGCCGCATGGGAACGGGTCCAGGCCCTGCCCGACCCCGGCTGACCAGCACGCCGCCGCCCCACCCACCGGAAGGAGGAGACCCGCAGCACCCTCGGCGAGTGGACGCCGACGACACCCGCGACGACACGCGGCCCACCGGCCTACCCCGCGGCAGCCAACCCACAGAACAAACCATCAGGAAGCAGACACCCAGCCGAACCACCTACGCCGGCGCGCGCACGTGAACGATCGAGGCGGGGCGGTGCACTCAAGCAAGCACGCGGACACGGCCCCGTCTTTCGCGGCTGCACTCGATTCTGGGCATGTTTCAGCCCCACCGAGTTCGAGGCAGCCTACTACGCTGACACAGAACCACGAGCAACTGATCGCCGGCCAACAAATCACCGGCAGGAAGTCAGAACGGTTCACCCGATCGTGTGGCAGACCGGTCTGCGAGTCGCATTCTTCATCTAGGCAGTAAGGGGAATTCTATATCTTCTGTGCCTGGCACCCTAGTCGGCCGACTCGAAAAAGGAAGCATCTGTGAAGCCTTCAGTCAGACTGGCAATCCTGATCCCCACCCTCCTGCTGACTGGTAGCTTCGCTACCGGACAGGCGATTGCCGCCAATACACCCGACCCCACCCCGCCAACCAGCAGCCACACGACCACCGGCAGTCACGTCGAAGGCGACCATCAAAGTGGTCACGGAAACCTCCACCTCGGCTCGGGAGATGGGCATCAGGTCACTGGCACCAGCCACACCTTCAGCGTGGTAGCGGTACAACAGGGCCCCTGCCCGCCGGGGAGCATCCCCATCAGGGGTGACGACGAGGTGACTTGCGTCCCACTCAACAGCGGAGGATAGGTCGAGGCCACCGCCAGCCCGGTGAGGCGCCACGCCGGGCCGCGCCCCGGGCACCATGCGGGCCCGGGGGCGCACCCCGATCGCTGAACACGGCACTGGGACCTTGACCCCAGGTTTTGGACACCGGAGACACTTGGATCTTGATGGTCCAGGAGAACGGAGTCCCTGTGGGGATGAAGCACTATCCCGCCGAGTTCAAGGCGGACGCGGTCGCGTTGTACCGGTCGAGGCCGGGAGCGACGATCAAGTCGGTCGCCGCTGATCTCGGGGTGAACACCGAGACGCTGAGGAACTGGATCCGGGCCGCCGACGGCCGCCGACCTGGCGCCCACTCCGCACCGCCGGCCGCCTCGCAGGCCGTCGGCGAC
This sequence comes from Streptomyces sp. NBC_01264, assembly GCF_026340675.1. NCBI lineage: Bacteria > Bacillati > Actinomycetota > Actinomycetes > Kitasatosporales > Streptomycetaceae > Streptomyces > Streptomyces sp. NBC_01264. The sequence goes on along the minus strand of NZ_JAPEOX010000008.1, from coordinate 341 downwards.
GCCGTTCAGGCGGAGCTGGCCGCCGCCCGCAAGAGGATCCGCGAGCTCGAGGAAGAACGGGACATTCTCCGCAAGGCGGCCCGGTATTTCGCGACGGAGACGCGCTGGTGAACCGCTACCAGTTCGTTGACGATCACCAGCGCCGTCACGGCGTGAAGCGGCTCTGCGACATCCTCGGCCTGGCCCGGTCGAGCTTTTACTACTGGCGTCGCACCGCGGCCGCGAGAGCGGCCAGGCAGAGCGTCGAGGCCGGGCTCGCGGCCCGGATACGCAAGATCCACCAGGACTCCGACGGCACCTACGGAGCCCCCAGAATCACCGCGGAACTCCGCGACGAGGAG